>NZ_CP101828.1 GCF_024498295.1 Thermocaproicibacter melissae | reverse complement strand
AGAGAAGAATTCTTTGGAATTCTTCTCTGTTTTTTTTGATTCTATATAATCCAAGGTTCTACGAACAAAATGCAGCGATTCAGCTCGTTAATACGTTTCCTATTTGGGCTGTAATCAGTTGAATCTTATCAGTCAAAGAAAAACTATAATTTTGCATTCTCCAGCTTAATGTAACAGACATCATAGTGCCCATCATTACATAAGCGAGTGATTCCGCATCAACTTGGCGGGTAAATTCGTTGTTATCAATTCCCCTTTGAATCAGTTTTTTCAAATAAGTGACTCGGCGTAGGAACATATCAGATATGTATTTTGAAAGATCTTTTTCGTGCCGGAACGGATCAAAGGAATTTAGGATCCCTGCCATGTGCGGATGTTCCATGTATAATTTCAAATATTCTGAAATGAATTTTTCTATTGCCTTTATGGAGGAAGTGTTTTCAGATTCGATTGATTGAGTGATTTTATTAAAAAAATCATTATAGTAATCCAAAACACTTTTTACTAAGTCGTTTTTGTCTTTGAAATGTTTGTAGATTGCTGCATCCGATATATTTTGTCTTTTGCCCAGTTCATGAATAGTTAAACCTTGGTAACCAAGGTCATCTATAATCTCAATTGCAGTAATTATCAGGTTTGTTTTTCTGTGTGCAGAATCCATTTTTTTCAACTCCAGCCTTTTAAATTATAAAATTCATTGACAAAAAGTCAACATAATGCATAATCGGAACCATATGGGAAAATTTTTGTTTATAATGTTAGTGAATGTTTACTAACTAATATATTTTTTTATGAATTAGCAAATCCATCGAAAGTTGGAGACGCAAAGCCACGGGTCTAATGTTTTACAATGACAGCCGGGTTGCCATTTTTTATGATCGTGGTGCAATGTACTGCGGTCTTTTTTATATTAATCATAATTTATTTGGACCCGAATCTATTGATCCTCAGCCATATGATCTAATGAATGTACAAGCAGTAAAGGAATGTCGTTTTACCGTGGAAATAACGCACTTGCGTTATCAATATAAAAACTTAAGGAGGAAGTAATTAGACATGGGAACATGCCACTAATATACACGGCAAAATTAGTTTTACTATTGGATGCAGAATAGCTATGGCAAAAAATCTCAAAGAGGTAATAGGGTATGTTAAAAAAAGTCAAGGTAACGTCATTGAAAAAAAGCTTATTAGCAAAAATGCTGTTGCTCATTGGACTTCCGGTTGCGATTATTTTTAGCATTACAGCTGTCATTGTATTAAAAGACGTAAAACAATCGGTCACACAATTAACAACAAATCACCTAACTGCTGAATCTCAGTCAGTTGCAAATCAAATCAACAACTATTTTTCAAAATACTCAGAAATTATCCGTCAAATGGAATCAAATGAATTAATTCGGCAATACCTCCAGAAACCCCTTGCAGAAAAAACATCCATACAGGGTTATAAAGATGTAAAACAAACTACTGATAACATTTATAATACGGATCCCGATAATATATCTTCAGCATGGATCGCAGATTGCGAATCCAATACGATGGTTTCAAACGAAAAAGATGCACTTTACCAAATTACTCTATCGGAAAGGCCTTGGTACAAATTAGCTGTTGAGAAAAAAATTTAGTGGTTATCGAGCCTTATACCGATGCGATTACAGGTTCCATGGTTATGAGCATGGTCGCGCCTATCTATAAAACCGGAACATCGGATTTAATCGGTTTTGTCGGAATTGATATTACGATAGACCAGCTCTACGAAACAATGGAAAGTAAAAAGATAGGTGAAACGGGCTTTTGCATCCTTGCTACCGCTGATGGTCAGCTGATTTATCATCCGGACTCGTCTCTGAAAGCGAAACGTGTCACGGAATCCAATATGTCGAAAAACGTAATCAGCGCAATCCAGAATAAAACGGCAGGTGCGATTACATATACTGCCATGAATCAAACCATTCACGGGTATTTATCCACGGTTGGCACTACAGGGTGGACAGTAACTACGGGTTTGCCGGACAGTGAATTCAATAGCTTTTATTCTTCCACGAAGAAAGCTGCTTTAGCGGTTTTCATGGTTTCTGTGCTCGTATTGATCGCATTGATTATTGTCATGTCCAGAAACATCGTCAAGCCTTTGGCAATACTGAGAAATGCTGCAAATCAAATCGCAGACGGCGATCTGGATGTTTCGATTAATGTGAAATCCTCGGACGAAGTTGGACAGGTCTCCACCGCTTTTTCCAGAACAGTGAGTCGCTTGAAGCAGTATATCGAATATATTAATGAAGTGTCATCTGTTTTGAATCAAGTTGCCGACGGAGATCTAACTTTTGAATTACATTGCGACTATGTCGGTGAATTCTCAAAGATTAAGGATTCGCTCGAAAACATAAAAACCACTCTTGTCAAATCATTATCGGAAATTAACATTTCTGCCGATGAGGTTGCAAACGGTTCCAACCAAGTTTCAGATGCGTCACAGTCTCTTGCTCAGGGTGCCGCTGAGCAGGCTAGCTCCATCGAAGAACTTTCTGCGACAATCAGCGAAATTTCTGCAGACGTGAGAGTCAATGCTACCGACGCTGCCAAAGCAAGCAAAAAAGTTGACGAAGTAAGCGCTGAACTCAATGAAAGTAAAATGCGAATGCAAGAAATGATCACCGCTATGGGAAAGATCAGCAGTGCTTCCAATGAGATTGAAAAAATCATCAAGACCATTGAAGATATTGCGTTCCAGACGAATATTCTTGCACTAAACGCAGCAGTGGAAGCCGCCAGAGCAGGGGAGGCAGGTAAAGGCTTTGCGGTTGTCGCCGATGAAGTAAGGAACCTTGCAAGTAAAAGTGCCGATGCAGCAAAGGAGACAGCTGTACTGATTGAAAACTCCATCCGGGAAGTGCAGGTCGGCACGGAAATTGCCGATACAACCGCAAATACACTTTTGCAAGTTGTAGAACACTCGCAAGAAGTTGCCTCTGCGGTGAATAATATTTCACGCATGTCCAATGAGCAGGCCGACTCAATCAATCAGGTAACGCAGGGGATTGAACAAATTTCAAGCGTCGTGCAGACCAACTCTGCAACCGCGCAAGAGAGTGCTGCTGCAAGTGAAGAATTGTCCTCGCAGGCTAATATACTGAAAACCCTTGTACAAAAATTCAAGTTTAATCAAATCGATCGGGATTCAGAAACTGCGTAAGCAGGAATCTGATATCAGAACCATGCCCAAGAAACAACTTGTTTCTTGGGCCATTCTATTTTGGAATTTACAATAAGGTTATATCGAAAGAATGAGTTGCAGAGGCGTTCGGGGCAAGAATTTTAACGCCGCGCTTATGTTCAAAAACGTCATCTTCATCGCTGCAGGTACTTAAGCCTGTCCAAGGTTCAATGGCGACGAAATTGCCACCGTTCTTGCTTGACCAAACAACAAGATAATCAAAACCAGCAAAATCAACTTTTACGCCTCTGCCGGTTTTGGGATTATACAATTTTACGGAGCGGGATTTCAACTGGTCAAAGATCTGCGCGTCATAGCTAAACCAGGAACGGTGAAGCGGAAATACCTTTTCATTGTTCAAAATCACAGTGCGGTGTTCTACGTCAACCAGCCCGTTAATCATACGCGGGCAGCAAGCGTATTCTTTCTGGTCAAACTCAACTACATAATCCTCAAATGCTTCCCCACTAAATAATGGGCAGTTAAATGCGGGGTGAGCACCCACAAAATACGGCATCGGTTCTTTGTCTTTGTTGATTACGGTATAGGAAGTTGTCAGTGTTTTCCCATTGAGCGAATATTTGACCTGAAATTCAAAATCATAAGGAAATTTTTCTTTGGATTCCGGCGTAGAACAAACAGAAAACGTAGCGGAACTTTCGGTGCTGTCTATCAGCGTAAATTCCATGTGCCTTACAACGCCATGCCGGTTCATGTGGCAGGTTTTACTGCCGCCAATCGTTGCGGTGTTGTTGCGGAGACTGCCGACGATCGGAAACAAAACAGGGGATTGCGAAGCCCAGTAGGCCGGGTCACCCTGCCAAAGATACTGTGTTCCCTCATTGTCCATCAGGGAAGTCATCTCTGCACCCAGAGATTTGATTTCAGCGCTGGCAAAATCACTCTTAATTCTTTGATTCATAGTATTCCTCCTGATTCGTTTATAGATTTGCTGATAAAAGGTCAAGATAGGCCAAATTAATAAGAGCAATCCTTAGACATTATACACCCATTTGCCTTCCAAAATAGTCGCTATTCCATTTCAATTGTCATAAATCGCCTTGTGTAAATGTTATGGCCAGTTGGAATGAGAATTCGTCCCCGTTTTTTTGGCAATGGGGAAGGAGGCTCATTTTAACTGCTGGTCTATCTGGAAGAAGCCATCCCAAGGATCTTTGCCGTTTTTGATTCTTTTCAGGGCTTCCGTCATCGTAATGCCATCCGGCGCCACAGTGTCTAACTCATCCCAGCCGATTGGCATGGAAACTCTGGCGCCTTTTCTCGCTCGAATTGAATATGGAGCGATGCTCGTGGCCCCTCTGGCGTTTCGAATCCAGTCGATGAAGATTCTGTTTTTCCGCTTTTCCTTCCGGATATTGCTTGTGTACCGGTCAGGCCATTTCTGCTCCATTACTTCGGCAATTTGTTTTGCAAAGTCGTGAAAGCGCTCCCAGTCGGCCGACGGCCGAAAAGGAACGACCACATGATACCCCTTGCCGCCACTTGTTTTCAGAAACGAAGTGAGGGAGAGTTGGTCGATAATGCTTTTCACATCCTTCACTCCTTGCCGAACCTGCCCAAGGTCCATCCCCTCGTCCGGGTCGAGGTCGAAAACCATGATGTCCGGTTTTTCAAGGCTGTCTACACGGCTGCCCCAGGTGTGAAATTCGAGCGTACCCATCTGCGCTTCCGAAATTAAACCGGAAATATCCTTTATATAAAAGTACTCTTCCTCTTCACCGTTGCTGTTTGGTACCTTCAACGTTACAACACCCTGACTGCCCGGCCCGGGATGTTTTTTGAAAAAACAGGCCTGCGAGATTCCCTTTGGGCAGCGCACGATGCTTAGCAGCCGGTTCGATACATAGGGAAGCATGCGGGATGCAACCTGCTCGTAATACTGAACCACATCAGCTTTTGTGATGTCGGGATTTTCAAACAAGATTTTATCCGGATGGGTTATTTTGACACCCTCTACGACCAGTTCGCTTTGCTCGTCTTCCATTGATTTTTCCCTGCTTTCAGCGGATTCGTGAAAAGAGTCGTCGTTCGGTGTTTCTTTTCGTATCGTTTTCGGGTCTTTATCCGTACGAAGGCCCTTGAAGCTGGCTTGACGCAGCAGCCCTTCGCTTGTCCATTCCGCAAATTTAATTTCCGCAGCCAGCTTTGGCTCCAGCCAAGTGATTTTTTCATTTGAGCGTACCCGCGGAGGGTTCATAAAAGGACTTGCTTCGCTTTTTATTCCGGCAAATTTGCTTTCAAGCTCTGCCATGCTTCGGGCGCTGAGACCGGTTCCGGCACGCCCGACATAGATTAGGTTGTCTCCTTCGTATACGCCGAGCAGCAGGGAACTTATCCCGCTTTCTTTTTTATCGGTTTGCGTGTATCCGCCGATGACAAATTCCTGCCGCTTTTCGCATTTTAATTTTATCCAGTCGCCGTTTCGCGTACCGCTGTAAACGGAGTCCTCCTTTTTCCCAACGATTCCTTCCAGGTTCGCTTGGCGAGCCGCCTGAAAACATTCTTCGCCTCTGCCTGCAATATGCTGACTGTAATGGAGATTTTTCGGAGCGCCCTCCATAAGAGTTTCCAGCGCTTTTTTTCGTTCAATTAGAGGGTGCTGTCTGAAATCTTCCCCGTCAAGCGCCAAAAGGTCAAAAACAATATAAGTTAAATTTTTCCCCGTCGGATGCCGCATATAGTTTTGCAGTGCTTGGAAATCCGTTCTGCCGTTGTCATCCGTAACTGTCATCTCGCCGTCCAGAACCATTGCCCTTCCTGCGGCTAAATCAATCAGCGAGCTGGCTACTTCCGGAAACCGTTCCGTGTAATCATTTCCGTTTCGGGTCATAAGGCGAACGCGGTTGCCTTCGAGATATGCCAAAATCCGGTATCCGTCGTATTTGACTTCATACAGCCAGTCATTGCCTTCCGGCACTTTGTTGACCATTTTTGCAAGCTGCACTTCGGTCTTTTGGAAGGGATTATGGGTGAATTTCTCTGCTGTTCCCGCTTCGATTTCTTCCATTGTGCGGCCCGTGCGGACACTTGTTGTGAAATCAGAAATTCCATCGGAAGATTGGACATATTCATCCTTTTCCTTAAGCAAAAGCCAATTGTTTTTCTCTTTCTCATCTTTTGCTTTCATCCTCACGAGCGCCCATTTTCCTTTCAGGCGTCTGCCGTGCAGAACAAATTTGAGAGAACCTAGGCGAAGCCCTTCGTCAACATCTACCTGAGGGCTCCAGATGCCTTCATCCCAGATCATGACGGTTCCACCGCCGTATTCACCCTTTGGAATCGTTCCCTCAAAATTCCGATATTCCAGCGGATGATTTTCCACCTGCACGGCAAGTCTTTTGTCGCGAGGATTGTAGGAAGGACCTTTCGGTACCGCCCAACTTAAAAGGACGCCGTCCCATTCTAGGCGAAAGTCAAAATGATCGCTGCGTGCGAGGTGATGCTGGACAACGAATTTTAGATTCTCTCCGCTTTCCTCGGGCTGATTCCCCGGTTCGCCGGTGCGTTCAAAGTTGCGTTTTCGAATATACTCCTCAAGTTTTTCTGCCATGAATATCCCTTCCAGCTGCTTGCTTCTTCAATATTATCCGCGCACTGTTTCCATTTATCCTCTTTACGGATTCGCTCAATTTATTTCACAAGTACTTTGGTTATACTAAAGCGGAGGTGATTCTTATGGCAATTGCGTATCATTCGGTGATTTCGTTTGGGCTGGTGGCAATTCCCGTCTCGCTGTATACGGCAACGCAGGATAACGATATTCATTTTAATCAATTGCACAAAGAAGACCAGAGCCGCGTGCGGTATAAAAAGACATGCGCTCACTGCGGGAAAGAATTGAAAAGCGAGGATATTATCAAAGGTTACGAGTACGATAAGGATCATTATGTAGTTATTACCGACGAGGAAATCGAAAAAATCAAAACGGAGAAGGAAAAGTCGATTCAGATTCTCCACTTCGCGCAGTTGAACCAGATTTCGCCGGTTTATTATGACAAGACATATCAGGCCATACCGGATAAAGGCGGGGAAAAGGCATTTGAACTTCTCCGGGCGGCTTTGATGAAGCAGCAAAAAGTTGCAATCGGGAAAACCGTGCTGGGAGCAAAGGACACGTTAATGGCGATTATCCCACGCGAGAACGGAATCTTGATTTCCACCATGTTTTATCAGGACGATATCAAAGCATTGCAAAGGTCATATGATGTTCCTCAGCCGACCGAGGAAGAAATGAAAATGGCTGAAGTGCTCATCAATTCCATGGATACGCCGTTTGATCCGTCTCAATATAAAGATGAATATCAGGAAAGGCTCAAACAGCTCATCGAAGCAAAAATAGCTGGGAAGGAAGTTGTCGCGGCCAACCCGGATGAATCCACCGGCAAGGTGATTGACCTGATGGATGCGCTGAAAGCCAGTATTGAAAAACAGCAGCAAAGCAAAGCAAATTCAGAAGCGCCCTCCGGGAAAAAGACGAATAAGAAGAAGGGTGCCTAATCGTGCGCTTCGCCGGACTGTCCGTCACCAAGCGGCATCAGGATTCATATAATAAGGCTTCCGAAGATTTCAATATCCTCGGAAGCCTTAATTCATTGAAACAATCGGCAAGCCTTACTCAGAAAGTTATCCGGCTATTTGCCATTGAAGAAAATCGAAAGAGAGATTTCAGCTCAAAATCAAGCCTTCCGCTATTGAACTGCTACGCTTCGGTTATAGGCTGTTCATAATTAGCGTGTTGACTCTGTCATAAATATCGAAAATCTCCTCTTTGCATTCTTTTCCATAACAGGCAACAAGCAGCTTGCGTAACGTAACCAGAATCTTATTTGACGTAACACCCATCTTTTCCAAATCGCTTTCATCCATACCATAGAGAGAATGTGCCGACGTATTGCGCTGCCCATTAATGGTTTCACAGGTTTTGAAAAACTTTATGTAATGGTTGGACTCTTCATCTTTGTCAGCTATTGCATCAAGTATCCTGTTGTATAGGAAGATGCTTGGGGATGTATCCTTTAACCCGTCTTTCAAAGAATTATCGAGCATCTCGAGTAATTTTGGGTTAACAGCGCCGATTTTATCCCGGCTGATTATTTCTTTATGTGATGTTTGCACTTTGATTTGTTCACAGTCGAAATGAAACTTTTTCAACAAATATAGTTCCTGCATTCGAATGACAAACGGATTCAGACGCAGAATAAATTCCGTAATTTTCCCTGTCTTGCTCAAATTCTGGAGAACGAGAAAGAATTCCGCTGTTTCCCGGCACTTTACGTTTTTAATCGGGAACAGATCGATGCCGAAATCTTTTCTGCTTACCAGCTTTTCCGCTTCTCTTGTTTTAAGGTCTTGACGCAAACGCAGATGCTCCGTCAACGTCATTGCGGTGGATGTTTTCAGGAGGTCAGAGTTTTCAAACAAAATCTTCAAGGACTCATATTCATAGTTGTCAAGCAGCGCTTGCACTTGCCGCATGGCAAGTGCTTTTTTCATGGATAAAAACTTAGGCTCCCGACAGCGGTTTTCCGCACCGGGTAAATTATCTTCATTTAATTCAATCTCAGCGTCTACATTATATCCCGCTTGAACCGTGTTTTGACTGACATTTGCCTTCCCTTGATGCGTTTTTACCTGTATAACCCTCGCCTTTCGAAACTTTATGCTGTCAGCTAAGAGAAATACTGCAACTTTCATTTGAGGAGTCCCGGAGCTTACATTAAACAGAATCTCAGCATCGGGATTTTCATTCAAAATTCTTGTCAAGTAATCTTTGAAGAGGTCATCGAACGCGTCAAAATCGGAAACGTCTTCGATGCCGCAGGGCAAATACTCGATTTCGACATTCTGATGAAAATCGGCATTAAATTTCTGGATGGCTTTGTTGTACCGGTCATCTTTATTCTTCCATTCTTCCATTTCCTTTGAAAGGACAATGTAAACTTTCTGCGGCAGATAATGCCGGATAATATGAAGCATTGCGCCGTCTCTGTGATCGCGTACCGGGTCGGTTTTCCCAACGCATGTAAACAAAACGCGTTTTTCCATTTTTCATTTTCCTTTCTATTGAAGTTTTGAAATACAGGGGTTCAAGGCTTTGTCCCCGCACGGGGGTGAATTGCAACCTTGGACTTTTGGTTCTTGGAGTTATACTGTACAATTTCCGTCCCCGCACGGGGGTGAATTGCAACGCGTTAAGTGCGTCCATTGAGAACCAGTCAACCCTAAATTTCCGTCCCCGCACGGGGGTGAATTGCAACGCTTCCGCCGCCTGCTCCGCGCCATGCCGATTGTATTTCCGTCCCCGCACGGGGGTGAATTGCAACCTGTCCCCTTCAACAATTAGGTTCCTTGATAATATATTTCCGTCCCCGCACGGGGGTGAATTGCAACATTCACTCCTCTCTGGTTTGTGGGCATAGGCAAGCCAATTTCCGTCCCCGCACGGGGGTGAATTGCAACCTGTCATTTTCTGCGCCACAAACAGGCACAAAGATTTCCGTCCCCGCACGGGGGTGAATTGCAACTTAGGAGGCTAAAGAATAATGACAGGCTATAGTAATTTCCGTCCCCGCACGGGGGTGAATTGCAACCTTTCTTCGTGTCGTCCCAGATGTCGATATTACAATTTCCGTCCCCGCACGGGGGTGAATTGCAACTTATATTTCTTGTTATAAACGATAATATCTAAGATTTCCGTCCCCGCACGGGGGTGAATTGCAACTTATAAAAAAATTAGGAATCGAAGTCAATGAAGAAATTTCCGTCCCCGCACGGGGGTGAATTGCAACTTCTTTTTCACGAGACATCGCGTTTCACTCCCAAATTTCCGTCCCCGCACGGGGGTGAATTGCAACCTTAATCATGCTTTTAAGTCCACTATCATCAAACATTTCCGTCCCCGCACGGGGGTGAATTGCAACTGGCGAAATTTATACCGATTTGAGCAATCCGGAGATTTCCGTCCCCGCACGGGGGTGAATTGCAACTCTTGGCGACCTTGGAATCCAACCGCATATTGATATTTCCGTCCCCGCACGGGGGTGAATTGCAACCTGACATAACCTGAATCAAGCACAATTTCATCACCATTTCCGTCCCCGCACGGGGGTGAATTGCAACCCACAAAGTGATTAGGTTGTACACTGCTAAATTAATTTCCGTCCCCGCACGGGGGTGAATTGCAACATGATGTTATTTTAATTGATATTGATGATGCTGAAATTTCCGTCCCCGCACGGGGGTGAATTGCAACTCATCATTATTTTAAGATATCAATAGGGGGTAGAATTTCCGTCCCCGCACGGGGGTGAATTGCAACAAGGAGGCATTTAAATTATGGATTTAAACTTACATTTCCGTCCCCGCACGGGGGTGAATTGCAACGGTTTACGGATGTGGTGCCAGGCGAAAAAAGGTTATTTCCGTCCCCGCACGGGGGTGAATTGCAACGTGATCAAAGAAACCGGTAAACTGGCGGATAAGGATTTCCGTCCCCGCACGGGGGTGAATTGCAACCTGCCGCTGAACTGGCGGTTATTGTCCCGATCCCGATTTCCGTCCCCGCACGGGGGTGAATTGCAACCTGATGCTGATGTACGGCCCATGCTGGACGCTTTGATTTCCGTCCCCGCACGGGGGTGAATTGCAACGATAATGGCCGGGGAATCAAGCCACGCGCAAGCAATTTCCGTCCCCGCACGGGGGTGAATTGCAACTCAGTCGTCTTGACTGCCTGTGCAGTCAAGGACATTTCCGTCCCCGCACGGGGGTGAATTGCAACGCGTGTCGCCCGCTTTTACGGTATAGGTTTTCTCGGATTTCCGTCCCCGCACGGGGGTGAATTGCAACGGCAGAGGTAAAAAATATAGACTGTATGCGTTCTGCCGAACGTATTGGTGCGAACTTACAGAAAAACAACTTTCTGCGGACTTCAAAAGCGGTAGAAAATTGAAAAAGTACAGATAAATTCTGCGGTGCGAACCTCTGTGTTAAGTCATGCGCATACAGGGTCCGCACTTCAAATTGTCACGCCGCCCATACCGAGTGACGTCTTTATCCCAAGGCCGGTAAACCGCAGACCGTTCATCAGCATGTTGAAAAGCCGGGTCATCGGTTCCGGCCCATAAACGGAAAGCGTCACGTTCCCTAGGAATGACTGAATATGAACGTCTTTTAGCCCAAAATATGCGCTTGATAAGCGATAGCCGTTAATAATCGTATGTTCCATGAGCTGACGGATGGCTTCGTCATCGTCAACCGATACGGAAAGTCCCAGTGCGTTCCATTTTGTTGCTGCGCTGTGCAAGATTAGCTCAGGTGTGGGGAAAACAGCATAGCGGTTATTGGTTTTAAAAGTGGTCGGTGTCAGCAAATGGAGGGTAACTTTCTTCTGCACCTGCGGCAAAGAATAATACGGCTTTACAAGGTCGTCTTCTCCAAAGATTTGGATTTTTGGTTCTCCGGCCGTCAATGTGCAATTATACTTTGTCAAATGATAATTTCGTGTTTTTTGCAAAAGCGGAAGAAGACAGTTTTCTGCCTCGGTATTAAGCAGATTCACGGTTAAAATCGCAGAGTTTTTCCCGCAGGGAGTCAGATATTGGTTCATCGAACGGGATTCGTGCAGCGCATCGGCCTGCTCCGGCTGCAGCAAATCCATCCAAGCCCCGTAGAGATAATAGGCGAACTCGGGGAGAATCCGAACGTTCTCCGGCGCAACAAGCGGCATTTTTACTTGAGTAATCATGAAATTTCTACCTCGCAGCGGCCCATGAGATAGAATTTTCCATCATATTGGGTGCATTTCAGCATGTGCGGGGAAACGCCTTTCTCGATGTCTTCCTCGTGATGCGCAGCTGAGCGTTTCATGAGCTCCGCGGTGAGGGGGAGGCTTTCGTCTTTCAGCATCGAATAAAGGATGGTTTTCGATGCAAAGCCGGCGCCGCCGCCCAAAAACAGTTCCGTTCCATTGGAAGGTGTCGCATCCATACCGCGAATCTTCGGAAAATGGGACAGAAAATACCTGCTTTGTATTTCGAAGGCATGCTGGATTGCGCTTTGAATGGATGATACATCCAAATTAGCTGCCCCCAAGACTTGCCTGTCCAGTGTAAGCACATGCTCACTGACAACTCCGGGGCGGATACATTCCCGCGCTACGTTTGTCTTGCCAGGGTTTCCGTTGATACTGAAGTCAACTTTTTTACAGAGCGTAAGGGCATCAATGCTCAAAGGTTTTCCGTCGGTGATTTGAATTCCTTTCATCACGGAAGTAACCGCATTTTTTGCCGAAACTTCCTTTCCATAGCTATCGTAATATTTTAATAAATTCAGGCACTCTGTCTCTACGTTTTCCGATTCCTGCTGAAATTCTTTCCGCCATTTGTTGCTGTTCAGCTTATCCAAATATCCACTTATACGGTCTGTATAATTTCTTTTGTAGGTCATGTCAGCGAGAATGGCAGTGCGAATGGCACCTTTCAGACTGCTGCCCGGAATATAGGGGCGACCATAGGCATCCTTTACAAAGAGCTGGATTCCGGTCAAATTATACCCGCTGGCGGTGTCCATGGCATTACCCGCATAGACGGAGTAGGACTGAACGGAACGAATTTCATCCTGCTTCAAATGTTGACTACTCATCCAAAAATACAAATCTTTCTGATTCCCCAGAATAAAATCCTCATAGGCACTTAATAAATTTTTGGATTCCAGTAATTGAAATAGTTTCTGCTGGTTTACAAATCTGATTTCCTTCCTTTGGGGTATGAACAAATATTCCTTTTTGGTAAGGCTGTCTCCGGAACCGATAAATACGGGTGAGAGGGTTTTTATCCTCAAATGATATTGTTTTAGGTAACTCATACATTCACCCCCGCAAACATCGGTTTCAAATATCGGTACACCGGATGAGCGCCGCCTTGTGCCAAATCAAGAAATTCGCCGGAATAAGTTCTCTCTACACAGGTACCGGGCGCTAAAGCGTAAACAGTTTTCTTCTTCTGAAATTCGGCAGCATACTTGGTTGACTGAATAAACCCGCCCCTGCGGCACAGAACAAAGTGTCCGTCTGTCAAAGCCTCTTCCATCTCTTCCTCTTTCGGCAAAGATGTATTAAGCGTTATGTAATAGTCCGCGTTTCGATTCAAGAGAAGCTCCAGCAAAGTGCAAATGGAAGGATCTTTAGACGTTTCCATTGCGATTGGCTCGTCGTAACGGAATTTCCCGAGGCCTGCGCTTCTCTTTCCGCCGATTCCGTTATAAGAAAGGCTGGAAAGGAGTTTTTCAAACAGTTTTTTCGCATCTTCCGTTTCTGCCCCGACAATCAAGTAGAGGCCGCAGTTGTCATTGAAATAGACACTTCCGACAAAATACGGTAGGGTAGCCTCTTGCCCGGAAATCGCAACACACTGCCGTTTTACCGGAAATACCAAATCTTTTTGTAAGCTAAGAGCACGGCGAATATCAAACGGCGTAGAATCGGAAGCCGATAAATACTCATGAAACATCGAAAGAGGAATAAAGGAAAGCTTCTTCATGAGCTTTCTGTCTTTCGGATTCGACAGCGGATGCACCGACTGCTTTCGAAAAGCCGGTTTTGGCAGAAAATATTCGTTTTCGCGGAAAGGCAAGGCATCCGAAAACAAAATCTGAACATTTTTCGCGAGGTCCACCCAGCGGTTCAGTGTGTCTTGTCCATACAAAACAGCCTCTGTGCAAAGGGCCGAATAGACCGTATCAGAATGAATAGTTATTTCGGCCGAAGCCAGATTATCTAGGCCGGAATCGTTGCCAATATGAAGTGCAGTTAAAAAATTCAGCCTATACAGATAATACTTCACTATCTTCCACTTCCTTCAGGATCTCGGACAATTCCTGCACCGTATTGGGGTCAAGGCAACTTTCAATGGCTTGAACGGCAAAATTGCGAAATGCGACTTTCCCGTATCCGCGTGTTCCGTGCCCGCCGAGATAATCCATCTGCAGCAGCTTAAATCCGTTCGCCAGATTTTGAAAATCTTCCTTTACTTCCTGCTCATTCATGACATCGTAGACGAGGCAGAAGTCGAAAATCGTCCCACGGATGACACGTTCAATCTGGCGGGGATTGGCAATCCCGCACATGCGGGAAATGGTATTTTCGTATTTCACTTCTGTTGTACCGACTTCTTTAAGCAACTTTTCGTTCTCTTCCTTGAGGAAGCAATCACAAAATTGCAGGCGGGTAGGCAGCAATTTCGGATTCTGTTCTGTCGCTTTACTGGTGCCGAACAGCCTTGCTACTTCCGCGGGGTCTTCGTTCGGTTCCTTTAATCGATAGGAGTCCGAAAGATTTCGTGCCATCAATGTCCGCAGTTTACCCTTGAGGGAACTTCCCGGAATAATCGGCTGCTGTGTTATCGCGTCCTTGATGACAGGTGAATCTACCGCCCCGATTGCGGAAAACTCATTGGAACCACCAATATGCATACCGGTCAGAACATGAAGATCTGCCGTAATTTTTAATTTACCGTACATATCTCTTACTCCCTTCAATCTTTTTCGCTGTTGTAAAACTTATGATATGCTACCAGCGCTTCCATGTAGCGTGCATAACGTATGTAACGAGCCTTGCTGTTTCCAATAAAATCAAGGGCATCAATCACGCCGGTCACCTTACAAAAGTTTTCTACATCCTCTTCCCGGCCGGCTTCATAAATCAAACGAAGCTTCAGATAGCGTATTTCGCTGACGATGGTTTCCGGTAAATCTTCATTTTGCATCACGATTTTGTTATAAAGTTGATTGACTAGTGCTAAAATGTTCCGAATTTTAGAACTTGTTAACTTTCTAAAATACCTTTTATCCGGCTGTTTTTTATCCGGCTTCCCCAAAGAAAGGATGTTCTTTTCGGCTATTGTTACATAATCGGCGTTTTCTTTTAGAAATTCCGGCATCTCTTTTTTCTGCTGTAAATTGTAGCCCTGATTCGTTGGAAAACGATGGGTATTGAATCCCATGCTTTTTCTTGACTCATTGTGGTAATCTTGTAAATTCATTTGTCATCCACACTCCTCTTTAAATAAAAATAAATTGTAATTGCGGTTAACAGTTGCTGCCGATCTTCCGCATTTAGAATCCAACCGTACATTTTTAAAGAGAACTTAGAGTAAACTTCCAGAAGTTCGGAATTTTTCTCCGAAGGAGCCATACGCGCCAAAAGATAGGCAAAACGAGCAATGTTGATTCTTTCATTTGGATTGCGCTGTGTTTCCTCAATATAGGACTTCAGACGATAGAGAAATGCATTTCCGTTCGCGGATTCCATTGATTTGGTATGGGAAAAATAATCCTGCAGGAGCCTGAGCTTTTCTCCGATGACCTTTTCTATGAAGTCTTTCCAATGGTAGCAATGCACTGCAGCAGAACGATATACTCCATCGGAATCTTTTTGAATCTGTACACCAAACAGCGCAACAGCATCTTTTTTCTCATCCATTGACTTAGCGGCATCCACAAGTTCTTCTGTTTCTTGCGCCATTGCGGACAAAGGATACTTTACTTCAAACATTCCGATACCTGCCGATAAGCTCAACGCTCCAGCCGTATACTTTTCAAAGCTTTTCCGTAAATTAACTGCCGTGTCTATCACATCATTCCAAGCACCGACTAAAAATAAATCGTCGCCGCCGGAATAGACCATCACAAGTTTCTTTTTCTGTGAAGGCGTATCGGTCAATGAAAACAGTTCTTCTTTTAGAGTCCCATTCACAATTTTTTGCAGATAATGTTTAAAGAAAAGGGACAATTTCTTAGATAGTGCTGCCGTCAGCAAAAGCGGACAATATCCCGATGAACCGGCGGAATCAAAACCTTTCATGAAGGCCAAGCCGAGGTTATCTACGTCAGCACGCAAAACGGCAATTCGCTTGATTCCTTCCGTTTCTTCAGAAATCTGTTCGAACGTTGCCATTTCATTCTTAACAGTGTAGGCATATGTACCCATTTCAAACCTTTGCCCAGGTCCATTTTCTCCACGGTGATAGACCTCAACAATTTGATTGTTAGGGATCTCAGAGAGCTTCTGCGGATTCAAAAAGTAAAGATAATCCGTACGTGCACAAGTGGAGGGAAGTTTAAGGCTCGGTAAATTATTTTGCAGTTCTTGATTCAGAATAACAATACAAAGCGATTCATCCAAAAGAAAGGACGAAACAGAAATAAAATCATTGCATAACGTGCAGACACCCTTCGAGTCGATTTCCCGATTGCTTCTGGAACAAATTCTGCATTCTCTTTCATGTTGCTGATCCGATTTTCTGTTTAGCTGCAAAATTTGTTTCGACTTATAACGGTCTGCCTTATTTGCCGATAGTTCTGTCGACAGTCGAATAAAAATATTATTATATTGAGATTGGTCTGTGCTGAGGAACAAATCGGCCGCAGAACATTCTGTGTATGCATAGGCTATGTATAAAGCGATATCATAGTTTTCCAGCAGCCAGTTGTTGATGCTGTTCATACATGACTCTATAGCATTCTTTGTATTCTCTGTGTTCGGAAGCAGCAGATATGCCCGACCGCCGCCCGAATAGATTCTATTCGAGCACGGGAGACCTAAGGTTCGAAGGATGCTGTTAATAATATGTTCTAGTAGAATATCAATGTAAAAGGAGCGGCTCCTTAAGGATTTCAACACTCCCTCTCCTGATACGGTGTAAATGAATTTCTGAATGCCCGAAATATCGCATGAGAATAGCAGCAGTGATTTTTCTTGATAAAATTCATTTTCGGATGCAGGATTAAATAAATTTCGATTATTTGTAAGGTATTGGTAGAAACAAGCACATAAAGCAGTGCTGAATTTCAATTTATCCGCTAAGGAAAGGTAACTTCCCGCAGAATTGATTTTGTCTGGTAGAAATGAAAGAGTATTTTCGCATACATCTAATATTTCATTTAGATTGCTTTCATTTGCTGATATCATACTCAAATCATTCAGGAAAACATTTAAAAGTTCAGCTTGTTGCTCGGAATTAATTTCCGCATTTTCCGTTGGATAGGGAATCAAGTTCGGCTGCGGCGGCACATCATACTTATGAGTCCCATTTTGGAAAAGAAGATTAAAAATGCTGTTTAGGCGATTGGCTTGTTTTAGCTTACTGTCTTTTTCTTCCATCGTCACACAGTGATCGATACATTTCAGGATAAACTCAAATGTATCGGACTTTGATTCCCCCGATAAAAAATTGTTTATAACAGATGTGAAGCGCGAATAGGAATCACTCCCTTGAAAAAACGGACGCAAATGAAGTACTAGATTTTGAATGGATAAGTTAAAAATGTCCCGTTCCATTTTTCATCCTCCGACATTAAAATAATCTTGCTTCTTACTTGCAAGTGAATGAGTTTCATATACCCGCATTTGCTGTGAATTACAATTCAACTTGGTATTTAATTTGTAAATTAACTTTATGTGGAAATTATATGTCGTTTTTTGTAATATTTCAAGGAAATTTGTTAAATGTAAATAAATTATTTTCCAATAGACGAAATTATCCGAAATTAACTTATATCGATTTTTAGATTCCAAGCATAAAAAGATAAGGCTGATAACATTATGTTATCAGCCCAGCCTGTCGAAAAAGTCCAGTGAAAGCTGGGCTTTTTCGTTGTAAAATGGTAAAATATAGACAGGTGATGAAAGATGCTGGAACGGGAAAAACTACGCAGAGATGCAGTGGAATTTGTGAATACAGACCTATTGGTGCCGGGAAATCATCTGCTGCGAAAGATTGACAGCGCGGTAGATTTTAGCCATATTTATGATTTTGTAGAAGATTTGTATTGTGAGGGCAACGGTCGTCCTAGTGTGGACCCGGTCGTCCTGTTTAAGATTGTTCTGATCCAGCATCTGTACGGAATTCCCTCTTTACGCCGGACGATGCAGGAAATCAATATGAATATCGCGTATCGGTGGTTTCTGGGATATACACTGAACGAGGAGCTGCCGCATTTCTCCACTGTGAGTTACAATTTTAAGCACCGGTTCACAGAGGAAACCGTGGAGCAGGTGTTTTCGTGGATTTTGCAGGAGGCAAATTACGCCGGATATTTGGAGCCGGAAGCAGTATTTGTGGATGGGACGCATATCAAAGCAAACGCCAACATCAACAAAAAGATCAAAAAGGCAGTTCCTCAGGCGGCAAAGCGATATGCCTCAGAATTAATGGAAGAGGTTAACGCTGACCGGGAAGATCATGGGAAGAAGCCATTCGACAGTACTCCGAAACCGCCGAAGGAAAAAGAAATCATGGTGTCCAAAACAGACCCGGAAAGCGGGTTGTTCCAAAAGGGAGAACACAAGAAGTGCTTTGCCTACGAAGCACATACGGCCTGCGACAAACACAATTTTGTCCTTGACGTTGAGGTGACTCCGGGAAACGTACATGACAGTGTAGCATTTGACGCGGTCTATGGCAAAGTGACTCAACGGTTTCCTGAAATTGAAACGGTGGTGGCGGACGCCGCATACAAAACGCCGCATATCTGTAAACGGGTGTTTGACGACGGGCGGGTACTTTCCACAGCATACAAGCGGCCAATGACCAAAGCAGGAAATCTGGAATGGTGGAAGTATGTATACGACGAATATTATGACTGTGTGATCTGCCCGGAATATCAGGTTCTGCATTATGCAACAACCAACCGTGAGGGATACCGGGAATACAAAAGCCGGAGTTACATCTGCGAAAAATGTCCATTCCGTTCTCGCTGCACCGAGAGTAAAAGCTGTACGAAAACCGTAACGCGGCATGTGTGGCAGGATTATGTGGAGCTTGCGGAAGATATCAGGCACACACCGAAATACAAAGAGCTTTACAAAAAACGAAAAGAAACCATTGAGCGTGTCTTCGCCGATGCAAAAGTGAAATATGGGATGCGGTACACGCTCTACCGGGGCTTAACTCAAGTGACGAATTGGGTTAAGCTTAAGTTTGCTGCCATGAATCTCAAAAAGCTGGCAATGTGGAAATGGAGGGATGGCCATCCCTCCGGGTTTTTATTGATTTTACTTTGCTTATTTTCCTATCCTGCATATTATCAAGAGAACCCATCCTTCGTTTAACCGCGTTGGATGGGTTCTTCGACAATCTG
>NZ_CP101827.1:300000-497500 GCF_024498295.1 Thermocaproicibacter melissae | reverse complement strand
CCGAGTTCCTTAACTACCCTTCTCCCGCTGGCCTTAGAATCTTCTTCCTGTCTACCTGTGTCGGTTTGCGGTACGGGCGCATCAGATATCCATACAGCTTTTCTCGCCCCACTTCAGGCATACTTCCCTACTCTAATTTCGGTCCCTTACGCCCGGGTCAACCATCGCCCGGGTTATGCCCTTCGCAGGTGTCACTGTACTTAAATCTTTCTGCGGTAACGGAATATCAACCGTTTGTGCATCGGCTACGCCTTTCGGCCTCACCTTAGCTCCCGACTTACTTGGAGCGGACGAACCTTCCTCCAAAAACCTTAGACTTTCGGCCAATATGATTCTCACATATTTCTCGCTACTCATTCCGGCATTCTCACTTCTGTACTGTCCACCAGCGCTTCCGCTCTGATTTCATCCTGTACAGAACGCTCTCCTACCATCCCTTTCGGAATCCCAAGCTTCGGTATATGATTTTAGCCCCGTTGAATTTTCGGCGCAGGGCCACTCGACCAGTGAGCTATTACGCACTCTTTTAATGAATGGCTGCTTCTGAGCCAACATCCTGGTTGTCTGAGCAACCCCACATCCTTTCCCACTTAACCATATTTTGGGACCTTAGCTGTGGGTCTGGGCTGTTTCCCTTTCGACGATGAAACTTATCTCACACCGTCTGACTCCCGCACTTAAATTATCCGGCATTCTGAGTTTGATAGGCTTCGGCAACCTTTCGGCCCCTAGTCCATTCAGTGCTTTACCTCCGGTAATTATGTGCGAGGCTAGCCCTAAAGCTATTTCGGAGAGAACCAGCTATCTCCGGGTTCGATTGGAATTTCACCGCTACCCACACCTCATCCGCTACCATTTCAACGGGAGTCGGTTCGGTCCTCCATGAGGTTTTACCCTCACTTCAACCTGGACATGGGTAGGTCACCCGGTTTCGGGTCGAATACAACTGACTTCTTGCGCCCTATTCAGACTCGGTTTCCCTACGGCTCCGGACCTTAAGTCCTTAACCTCGCCAGTTACATTCACTCGCCGGACCATTCTACAAAAGGTACCCGATCACCCTTTGACGGGCTTTCGGTGCTTGTAAGCACAAGGTTTCAGGTTCTATTTCACTCCCCTCCCGGGGTGCTTTTCACCGTTCCTTCACAGTACTCTTCTCTATCGGTCACCAGGGAGTATTTAGGCTTGGAGAGTGGTCTCCCCATCTTCCCACCGGATTCCTCGTGTCCGGCGGTACTCTGGATACAGCCCCATGTGTTCCGTCTTCGCCTACGCGGCTTTCACGCTGTCTCGCAGGCCTTCCCAGACCTTTCGGCTGACTTCCCACATTTCTTAGCTGTCCGAAACCCCGAGAACATTGCTGCCCTCGGTTTGGCCTCTTCCGCGTTCGCTCGCCACTACTTGCGGAATCTCTCTTGATTTCTTTTCCTCGCCCTACTTAGATGTTTCAGTTCAGGCGGTTCCCCCCGTATACCTATGAATTCAGTATACGGTGACTGGACATGACTCCAGCCGGATTGCTCCATTCGGAAATCTGCGGATCAATACCTACTTACGGTTCCCCGCAGCTTTTCGCAGTTTGTCGCGTCCTTCTTCGGCTCCTGGTGCCAAGGCATTCCCCTTGCGCTCTTTGTAGCTTGACCATGTGATATCGTTCGGTTCTCAAAATTGCAGTTCCCTTAAACAAGATTTCGCAAAACCTTGATTAATTGATAACAACTTTTTCTCGCTTAATATCTGCTTCGTGCTTTATTCAGTTTTCAAGGTACAGACACACAGTGTCATTCGTCGCGCTTTACTCAACCGCTTCCGCAGCCTCGCAGTCGCGCAATTGAGATACTGTATGTTATTTTGCAGGCTCAACCTGCTGGTGGGCTTAAGTGGACTCGAACCACCGACCTCACGCTTATCAGGCGTGCGCTCTAACCGGCTGAGCTATAAGCCCATATCTTCTTCCGGCCAGAGGCTATCAGTGTTTCTTAGCCACAATAGCCGTTGGTGGAGATAAACGGGATCGAACCGTTGACCTCCTGCTTGCAAAGCAGGCGCTCTCCCAGCTGAGCTATACCCCCATATAGGAGTTATTCAACTGTTTGGTCTTTTCTCGTTCTCTTTCCCTGAAGAACCTTCGCCGTCTCCGGCTTGGGGCCTTCAAAATTAAACAACGATTCAGGAATGGTCCTCCGTAATTCTGACCTTGGATTCGCAACAGATTTTCCATCTGTTCGCTCTCTCCATAGAAAGGAGGTGATCCAGCCGCACCTTCTGATACGGCTACCTTGTTACGACTTCACCCCAGTCGCCAATCCTACCTTCGGCGGCGCCCTCCTTGCGGTTAGACTACCGACTTCGGGTATTACCGGCTCCCATGGTGTGACGGGCGGTGTGTACAAGGCCCGGGAACGTATTCACCGCGGCATGATGATCCGCGATTACTAGCAATTCCGGCTTCACGCAGGCGGGTTGCAGCCTGCGATCCGAACTGGGACCATTTTTGGGGATTTGCTCCGCCTCGCGGCTTTGCTTCCCTTTGTTGATGGCCATTGTAGTACGTGTGTAGCCCAGATCATAAGGGGCATGATGATTTGACGTCGTCCCCACCTTCCTCCGTTTTGTCAACGGCAGTCTGATTAGAGTGCTCTTGCGTAGCAACTAATCACAAGGGTTGCGCTCGTTGCGGGACTTAACCCAACATCTCACGACACGAGCTGACGACAACCATGCACCACCTGTCTCAACTTTCCCCGAAGGGCACTCCCATATTTCTACAGGATTAGTTGGATGTCAAGATCTGGTAAGGTTCTTCGCGTTGCTTCGAATTAAACCACATACTCCACTGCTTGTGCGGGCCCCCGTCAATTCCTTTGAGTTTCAACCTTGCGGTCGTACTTCCCAGGTGGATTACTTATTGTGTTAACTCCGGCACGGAGAGGGTCAGACTCCCCACACCTAGTAATCATCGTTTACGGCATGGACTACCAGGGTATCTAATCCTGTTTGCTACCCATGCTTTCGTGCCTCAGCGTCAGTTAGAGCCCAGCAGACCGCCTTCGCCACTGGTGTTCTTCCCGATCTCTACGCATTTCACCGCTACACCGGGAATTCCGTCTGCCTCTACTCCACTCAAGCCCCACAGTTTCAAATGCAGTCCATCAGTTAAGCCGATGGTTTTCACACCTGACTTGCAGAGCCGCCTACGCACCCTTTACACCCAGTAAATCCGGACAACGCTCGCTCCCTACGTATTACCGCGGCTGCTGGCACGTAGTTAGCCGGAGCTTCCTCCTTGGCTACCGTCATTATCGTCACCAAGGACAAAGGTTTACAATCCGAAGACCTTCTTCCCTCACGCGGCGTCGCTGCATCAGAGTTTCCTCCATTGTGCAATATCCCCCACTGCTGCCTCCCGTAGGAGTCTGGGCCGTGTCTCAGTCCCAATGTGGCCGTTCAACCTCTCAGTCCGGCTACCGATCGTTGCTTTGGTGGGCCGTTACCTCACCAACTGGCTAATCGGACGCGAGCCCATCTCTCAGCGGATTGCTCCTTTGATTCTAAAGCCATGCGACCTCAGAATGTTATGCGGTATTAGCGTCCGTTTCCAGACGTTATCCCCCTCTGAGAGGTAGGTTGCTCACGCGTTACTCACCCGTCCGCCACTAAACTGTCTCGAAGCAAGCTCCAAAACAGTTCCGTTCGACTTGCATGTGTTAGGCGCGCCGCCAGCGTTCGTCCTGAGCCAGGATCAAACTCTCTAAAAATTTGGTATATATACGTCCGAAGACGTTTATATCAATTTCTAGAGCCTCTTAGCTCTTTTCGATACACTAACGTGTATTCGTAATCTCTTTGCGAGTATCTCTACTCTAAGGAAAATTACGGGTTCCGTATTCCTTACTCGTTGTTTAATTTTCAAGGTCCCATGCGGTCCCTCAGCCTTTTGGCTTTCGTTTCCGCAGCGCCCTTTCCGCAAGGCGCTTGTCTATAATACCTCACGTCGAACCGTTTGTCAACACCTTTTTCGAGTTTTTTTCGCAGTTTTTTAAAAATTGATTCGCCAGGAACACAAAATGCATATCAGTGAAACGAAAACGTCGCTGTGACACCGCTGTTATATTGGTCTGGGACATACTTTACTTCTACGGAATTAGGTTTCTTACCGGCAGCAAGGGCAGCTCGAAGCAGCCATTGCGACAATTCACCGGAGCCCATCTTCTGAACAGTAGCATTAAAGTTATCCTGAATCAAGAAAACAGCCGTGGTCTTTCCGGCCTTGATTAATGGTACCAACTGATTAATAATATTCTGATCCTTGGCATTTGTTGCAGAAGAGACAGGAATTCCACGCTTTCGAAAATAGTTATCGCGGACCGAATTGCAGTTATGCAACACAAAGTTAAAAGAAACAGACTCGCTCTTCAGCTGGTCCTTCGATAATTCAGAATACAGCTGAGATATCTGATGCGATTTTTTGATAACCGAATCTGTAACATTAAAATAATTATAGATGAGCATCGAATTATCGCACCATGTGAGGTCAAGGTGATACCAGCTGCCATCGATCTGGATCTCATTCCACATATGGCCGACGCCGTTATGCCAGCCGTAAACAAGCGTGCAGTTGATTCCGACGCGGCCGGCTAGAAGCTGCATCGCACGGGAATAGCCCTCACAAACGGCTTTTCCGCTGATGAGAGGTCCGCAGGCACTAAAGGGCTGCCAATTTCCAGAGCTTTGCGTTGCCGCTGAGTCATATACGCAATGGGAAGCAAGATAATGAAATAGATATTCTTCCCGCGCAAACTCACTCAAGCCAGACGGAATCGATGAAATTACTTTAGAAACGGCAGAATCGAGCTTTTTTTGCATCGCAATACATTCATTCGGGGACAGGACTGAAAACAGCTGAATGTCGGTTTTGCCATTATGCTTGCTGAATCCGTAAACGCCAGCGACCCAAAAAACTTGCGGATTATCATCGAGATAAGCGAGCATGCCCAACTGTATCTCGGTTTCCGTAACATCGCCGGAATAGGTAATCGTGCGGATGGGGTAATAGCCAGAATCCGATTTTTGCTCGGAAATCCAATTGACATTATCACCAATCAATCGGTAAATACTGCGCGCGGCTTTGGATTTCAGCGCCAGATAGCACTCCTGCTGCTTCACAGGGGTGTATTGCCTGGAGGTGCTTTTGGAGGTAACTGCCACATTCTTCTCGGTTTTTGAAGAACTTGGAAGTACCTTTTCGATTTTCTTTACTGTGCGGACCTCATCGGCAGCTGATGTGGTTGCTTCGCTAACTACAATCTCGGATGTTTTCGGTTTATCACTACTGGCAGTAAGGCGTGAGACGTTATCCTGAGTGATATTTGTAACTTGTTTGATTGTTTTATCGAACTGATTGACTAAGTCTTTGTGCCCTGCATAGGAAGATACTGCGACCGAATCCAGGACGACGGCTGCCGTTGTACACAAAATCGCAGAAATTGTACCTTTTCTCACCAAGAGTACCCCCTACGCAGTATTTTTTATTATTATAGCATGGCCTATTACAACATCAATTGATTTTTCCGTGAAACGTCGCTCTGCGCTTGACATTTTGGTCAGATTCCAATATACTAATAAAGCGCGTTCGTAGTAAGAGAAGCGAGCTGCGATTTCAACAAATTTCATATCCGGGTGTGGCGCAGTTGGTAGCGCGGGTGGTTTGGGACCATCAGGCCGCAGGTTCGAACCCTGTCACTCGGACCAAAAATATCCAGTATTCATGCGCCTTTTTGAATCAGTCATAGGCTTTTGACCACTTAATTGACCACTATAAGGTATTGGCGCTAGTTTCCAATCAATAATCAATCAACATGGAAAGCGGCGGAATTCGGAAAATCCGGATTCCGCCGCTTGTCTATTACGCACCATTTGTATCAATCGACTATAAATGTGCGAATTGAACCGGCACTTGGTGCGGCAAATAAGGCTGATAACATAATGTTATCAGCCCAGATTGTCGAAGAACCCATCCAACGCGGTTAAACGAAGGATGGGTTCTCTTGATAATATGCAGGATAGGAAAATAAGCAAAGTAAAATCAATAAAAACCCGGAGGGATGGCCATCCCTCCATTTCCACATTGCCAGCTTTTTGAGATTCATGGCAGCAAACTTAAGCTTAACCCAATTCGTCACTTGAGTTAAGCCCCGGTAGAGCGTGTACCGCATCCCATATTTCACTTTTGCATCGGCGAAGACACGCTCAATGGTTTCTTTTCGTTTTTTGTAAAGCTCTTTGTATTTCGGTGTGTGCCTGATATCTTCCGCAAGCTCCACATAATCCTGCCACACATGCCGCGTTACGGTTTTCGTACAGCTTTTACTCTCGGTGCAGCGAGAACGGAATGGACATTTTTCGCAGATGTAACTCCGGCTTTTGTATTCCCGGTATCCCTCACGGTTGGTTGTTGCATAATGCAGAACCTGATATTCCGGGCAGATCACACAGTCATAATATTCGTCGTATACATACTTCCACCATTCCAGATTTCCTGCTTTGGTCATTGGCCGCTTGTATGCTGTGGAAAGTACCCGCCCGTCGTCAAACACCCGTTTACAGATATGCGGCGTTTTGTATGCGGCGTCCGCCACCACCGTTTCAATTTCAGGAAACCGTTGAGTCACTTTGCCATAGACCGCGTCAAATGCTACACTGTCATGTACGTTTCCCGGAGTCACCTCAACGTCAAGGACAAAATTGTGTTTGTCGCAGGCCGTATGTGCTTCGTAGGCAAAGCACTTCTTGTGTTCTCCCTTTTGGAACAACCCGCTTTCCGGGTCTGTTTTGGACACCATGATTTCTTTTTCCTTCGGCGGTTTCGGAGTACTGTCGAATGGCTTCTTCCCATGATCTTCCCGGTCAGCGTTAACCTCTTCCATTAATTCTGAGGCATATCGCTTTGCCGCCTGAGGAACTGCCTTTTTGATCTTTTTGTTGATGTTGGCGTTTGCTTTGATATGCGTCCCATCCACAAATACTGCTTCCGGCTCCAAATATCCGGCGTAATTTGCCTCCTGCAAAATCCACGAAAACACCTGCTCCACGGTTTCCTCTGTGAACCGGTGCTTAAAATTGTAACTCACAGTGGAGAAATGCGGCAGCTCCTCGTTCAGTGTATATCCCAGAAACCACCGATACGCGATATTCATATTGATTTCCTGCATCGTCCGGCGTAAAGAGGGAATTCCGTACAGATGCTGGATCAGAACAATCTTAAACAGGACGACCGGGTCCACACTAGGACGACCGTTGCCCTCACAATACAAATCTTCTACAAAATCATAAATATGGCTAAAATCTACCGCGCTGTCAATCTTTCGCAGCAGATGATTTCCCGGCACCAATAGGTCTGTATTCACAAATTCCACTGCATCTCTGCGTAGTTTTTCCCGTTCCAGCATCTTTCATCACCTGTCTATATTTTACCATTTTACAACGAAAAAGCCCAGCTTTCACTGGACTTTTTCGACAGGCTGAGAGAAGAATTCCAAAGAATTCTTCTCTGTTTTTCTTCTAAGCCGCCGCAAATTACTGATAAAGCGGATAACGGCTGCAAATGTCTTTTACGGTTGCATGAATCTTTTCTTTCGATGCTTCAAAGTCAAATATCGCGAGGCTGATGCACTCGGCAATCTTGTCCATATCGGCTTCGTTCAGGCCGCGTGTTGTAACAGCCGGAGTTCCGAGGCGAAGGCCGCTTGTAACAAACGGGCTGCGCTTCTCATTCGGAACCGTATTTTTATTGGCAGTGATATTGACGGAATCCAGGCGCTGTTCCAGTTCTTTTCCGGTCAGTTCCATACCGCTCAGGTCGATCATCATAAGATGGTTGTCTGTTCCGCCGGTTACCAGCTTGACGCCGCGCTTCATGAGGCCGTTGGCGAGTGCCTGCGCGTTTTTGACGATGCGATGGCCGTATTCCTTAAATTCAGGCTTCAAAGCCTCACCGAGGCAAACTGCCTTGCCGGCGATGATGTGCATGAGCGGGCCGCCCTGTGTACCTGGGAAAACTGCCTTGTCAATCGCCTTTGCGTACTGCTCTCGGCAAAGAATCAAGCCGCCGCGGGGACCGCGAAGCGTTTTGTGTGTAGTGGTGGTGACAATGTCTGCCCACTCCACCGGGTTGGGATGATCCCCGGAAGCGACAAGGCCAGCAATGTGCGCCATATCAACCATCATGATGGCACCACAGGCATCGCAGATTTCACGGAATTTTTTGAAGTCGATTATCCTCGGATAAGCACTTGCACCGGAAACAATAATCTTCGGCTTCACTTTCATAGCGGTTTCATAAACCTTGTCGTAATCTATGCGGCCTGTCTCGGGGCTGACGCCATAGGGAACGAAATTGAAATATTTTCCCGAAATATTCACCGGAGAACCATGTGTCAGGTGGCCGCCTTCCGAAAGGCTCATTCCCATTACCGTATCGCCGGGCTGGAGAAGTGCAAAATACACCGCAGTGTTGGCCTGAGCACCGGAGTGCGGCTGAACGTTGGCATGTTCTGCACCGAACAGCTCACAGGCGCGTTTGCGGGCGATCTCTTCCACAACGTCAACGTACTGGCAGCCGCCGTAATAGCGTTTGCCCGGGTAACCTTCGGCATACTTGTTGGTAAGGACGCTGCCCATAGCCGCCATAACCGCAGGAGAAACTATATTTTCTGAAGCAATCAGCTCCAAATTGTCGCGCTGACGCCCAAGTTCCTTCTTCATAGCCGCTCCGACATCGGGGTCGACCTTAGAAACATAGCCGATGGTATCCATCATATCACTGTACATGCCTTTCAATTCCTTTCCCAATTGATTTTGCTAATATTATACCCTTTAGCGCATAAAAGTGCAATCTTACCCAAGAAATGCGCGGAAAAGGTTTGGCCTTGTAACGAATCCATTTTTGTACTAAAATGATAAAAACAGTTTCGCAAGGAGTACTCTCATGACAAAAAAGCAACGCGCCGCACTCGCTGTGCAGGCGTTGAAAAAAGAATATCCGGACGCCATTTGTTCCCTTAACTACAAGGACCCGCTTCAGCTGCTGATTGCAACCCGGCTTTCCGCACAATGTACGGACGCTCGGGTTAACCTCGTTACCCCTGCTCTTTTTAAGCGGTTCCCGACGCTTGACGCATTCTGCAACGGCACGCAGGAAGAAATCGAAGAATACATTCATTCCTGCGGCCTCTACAAGACCAAAGCTCGTGACATTCTGGCAATGTGCCGCATGCTCAAAGAGAAATTCAACGGTGTTGTTCCCGACACAATTGAGGCTTTAACGCAGCTTCCGGGGGTCGGGCGCAAAACCGCCAACCTTGTTGTGGGCGATATTTACCACAAGCCGGCTGTGGTAACGGATACACACTGCATCCGCATCTGCGGACGGCTCGGCTTGAGCGAAGGCAAAGACCCCGCAAAGGTGGAAAAGCAGCTTCGCGCGGTTCTCCCGCCGGAGGAATCTAACGACTTCTGTCACCGGCTTGTTCTGCACGGAAGGGCTGTTTGTACCGCGCGAAACCCGAAATGTGAAAAATGCTGCATGAACAAATTCTGCAAATCTTCCACCGTCAAAGACGAATCAACTGCATAAAAGAAAGGCTCGGTGCGTAATGCACCGAGCTTTTTTTCATATTGATTTACTTTATCATCAGCTTGCAGATCTGATTGGTGTACTCGACCGGGTCATCAATCGGAACGCCTTCAATCAGCAGAGCCTGCGTATACAGCAGGGACGCATACTCCTTGAGCGTATCCTTATCGTTCTGATAAAGGCTGCAAAGCTTTTCAAAAATCGGATGGTTGGCGTTGATTTCCAGAACACGCTGCGTCTTGACTCGATCCTTATCTACATTCGGCATAGAGTTGAGCACTTTTTCCATCTCCATGGAAATCATGCCGTTTGTGGAGATGCAGACCGGGTGAGTCTTGAGCTTCTTAGAAAGGACGACATCGGTGACCTTGCCTTTGAGGGAATCCTTCATGAAAGCAAGCATGTCCTTATTCTCTTCAATCTTTTTCTCCGCTTCCTTCTTTTCCTCTTCTGTTTCGAGGCCGAGGTCATCAGCGGAAATCGACTTGAATTCCTTGTCGTTATATTTCATCAGCATGGAAATTGCGAATTCGTCGACAGGATCGGTCATGTAGAGAATCTCATAGCCGCGCTCGCGGACAGCGTCAGCCTGCGGCAGCTTGTCGATGTGCTGGATGGTGTCGCCGCATGCGTAGTAAATATATTTCTGATCTTCCTTCATGCGGTCCGTGTATTCCTTCAAGGTAACGAGTTTCTTTTCCGTGGAGGAATAGAACAGCAGCAAATCCTTCAGAACATCCTTGTGCATGCCATAATCTTCATAAATGCCGTATTTCAGCTGCAGGCCGAAGTTCTTGAAGAACTTCTCATACTCTTCCCGCTTGTTTTTGAGCATTGTCTCCAGCTCGGAGCGAATCTTCTTCTCAATACGCTCGGCAATTAGTTTGAGCTGGCGGTCATGCTGAAGCATTTCTCTCGAGATATTGAGCGACAAATCCTGCGAATCGACGAGGCCGCGCACAAAGCTGAAATAATCCGGTAGAAGGTCGGCGCATTTATCCATAATCAGCACGCCGTTGGAATAAAGCTGAAGGCCCTTCTCATAATCGCGGGTATAGAAGTTGAACGGAGCATGCGCCGGAATGAACAAAAGCGCATGGAAGTTTGAAGCACCTTCCACATACATGTGAATTGATTTGGCAGGGTTCTCGTAATCGCTGAATTTACTCTTGTAAAACTCGTTGTACTCGTCCTGGGTGATTTCGTTCTTGTTCTTGCGCCAAAGCGGAACCATGCTGTTCAGCGTCTCGGTCTCGGTATACTTTTCGTATTCGTCTTTGCTGCCTTCTTTCAGACGGCTTTTCTCCATATCCATCTTGATGGGATAACGGATATAGTCAGAATACTTCTTCACGAGGCCCTTAATGCGGTACTGGTCAAGAAACTCGCTGTATTTCTCATCGTCCGTGTCGGGTTTCAGCTTCAACACAATCTCAGTGCCGTGCTCCGCCTTCTCGCAAGGTTCTACCGTGTAGCCTTCCGGTCCAGAAGATTCCCATTTCCATGCTTCGTCACTGCCGTAAGCCTTACTGGAAACAGCAACATGCTCGGCCACCATGAACGCGGAGTAGAAACCTACGCCGAACTGGCCGATAATCTCAATATCTTCGTTCTCTTTGCCCTGTTCTAAATTCTTCTTGAAATTAAGCGAACCGCTCTTGGCGATGGTGCCGAGGTTTGTCTCAAGTTCTTCCTTGGTCATACCGCAGCCGTTGTCGGAAATGGTAATGGTACGGTTTGCTTGATCGAGACGGATGCGAATTTCAAAATCGTCGCGGTTCAGTCCGGTTTGACCATCCGTCAGTGCCTTATAATATAGCTTGTCGATTGCGTCGCTTGCATTCGATATCAATTCGCGAAGAAAAATTTCCTTGTGCGTATAGATGGAATTGATCATCAAATCCAAAAGACGTTTAGACTCTGCTTTGAATTGCTTCAAAACAATGCTCTCCCTTCTGGACAAAAAAGAATTAGCACTCTTTACATTCAAGTGCTAATTCAATGATAACTCCTTGCAAGCAAAAATGCAAGTGGTCAATTGTTAAATTTTCTTTACATTCCCCTAGCTTTTCGGAACGTAATCGTGGTCGACTGTAATGGCGGCGTAATAGGTTGAATTGAGCTTATGGATTTTATCCGACACCACCTCGACCAGCTCATCGTCCTTCATAGAAAAACCGAACGGCACACAGATGTCAAAGACTAAATTCGAGTGGGTAGGCCCCCAGACCACGCGGAAATCGTGCATTGTAATTTCCGGGGAAATCGTATCAAGAAGCGCTTCTACCTGTTTTTTGAGCTCGTTTGTGCGCGCATCATCGGTAATAATCGGGTCCATGTGAATTACAAGATGAATCCCTTTTTCAGAAAGGAACTCTTTTTCAATATTATCAATGAGGTCGTGGCTTTCGAGAATATCGCGTTCCGCAGGAACCTCGCAGTGAACGGAAGCAAAGCATCCCCCGGGGCCGTAGTCGTGGACCGTAAGGTCATGTACTCCGATAATGCCTTCTTTTTGCGTGATGGTGCGGTAAATATCGTCTACAAGAACATGGGAAGGCGCCGCGCCGAGGAGTGGGTCGCTCGTCTGGCGGATAAGCCGGTAGCCCGTTATCATAATCAAGACGGCAACGGCAGTTCCCATATATCCGTCCAGATTATAGCCGGTAAAGCGTGTAATGAGGGCGCCAACAAGGACAACAGACGTCGTGATGACGTCGCTTCGGCTGTCAGCTGACGCAGCCATCAGCGTTTCCGAATTCGTGAGCTTTCCCACTTTGCGGTAGAAAAGTGACTGCCAGAGTTTGAGCAAAATAGAAAGGCCGAGAATCAGTGTCGCGAGCAGAGAAAAATCGGTTTTCTCCGGTGAAAGGATTTTATGGACAGAATCCCGGGCAAACTCGAAACCGACAACAAAGATGAGCAGCGACACAATAAGGCCGCTGATATACTCAAACCTTGCGTGGCCGTAAGGATGCTCGCGGTCCGCCGGTTTGGAAGCCATGCGGAACCCCACAAGGGTAATGATGGACGACGCGAAATCAGTCAGGTTGTTCATAGCATCGGTGGTAACCGCAATACTGTTTGCAATGGTTCCTGCTATGATTTTTGCGATGAAGAGGATGAAATTCGTAATGATACCGACGATTCCCGCAAAGCGGCCATAACTTCTGCGCACTTCCGGGTCATCGAGTTTTTCGGAATTACGCACAAAAAGGTGAATTAATAGTTTTGTCATAGCGCAGCCTCAAACAGATTTCCGCCGCTGCTGTCGATGGCAACAATCAGTGGGAAATCCTTTACCGTTAATTTTTTGACCGATTCACAGCCCAGGTCTTCAAAAGCAATCACTTCGAGGGAAGTAATGCACTTGGCGGCAAGCGCACCGGCTCCGCCGACAGCGCAGAGATACACTGCCTTGTTTTGTTTTATGGCCTCCACAACCTCCGGTGAGCGGTCACCCTTTCCAATCATGCCTTTCAAGCCGAGGTCGAGCAGATGGGGCGTATACGGATCCATGCGCGCTGATGTGGTCGGGCCGCAGGAACCGATTGCCATACCGGGCGGCGTGGGTGTCGGGCCTGCATAATAGATCACCGAGCCGCGAAGCGGAAACGGAGGCTCCTTTCCTTCTTGAAGCATCGCAAAAATGCGCTTATGTGCCGCGTCACGGGCTGTGTAAACCGTACCGCTGAGCAACACACGGTCGCCTGCTTTCAGCGTTTCTGCCCATGACTCAATGTCTTTCACATCAAGAGAACGTGTATCCAAACGATTACCTCCATCTAGCCGCCATTGCTGCCGGCCGGTATTGAAAAAGGGAACCGCCTGAAGCAGTCCCCTTTTGCGTAATGACAACGGTTAATCCAACATCTTTTTCTTTTTTAAGAAAGCAAACAATCCGCCGGTCAGCACAACCGCAAGTGCCAGCGGGAACCAGAACTGCGGCAAAGGGATTCCTTTCACGTTCATTCCGTACAGTCCGAAAATCGTCATTGGAAGCGCTGCGAGCAGTAAAACCGAAACCAGATGACGCATAACGGTATTGAGATTATTGGAAATGACCGAGGAGGAAGCGCCCATGATGCCATTTACGATATTCAGGTAAATGTTTGACATATCAATTGCCTGCTTCACTTCTATGAGCACATCTTCCAAAAGGTCCTGATCATCCTCGTAAAGCTTTAGAACCCTGCCGCGCATGATTTTTTCTAGCGTAATCTCGTTGCCTTTGAGCGATGAAGAAAAATAAACAAGCGACTTTTCAATGCTCAGGAGCTGAAGTAATTCCGCATTCCGCATGGAACGCCTCAGTTCTGTTTCAACATAATTGCTAATCTTATCAATCTGCTTCAGATACTGAAGGTAACGCGATGCAACCCGAAGCATAATGTGGAGCACAAACCTCGTCTTTAGGTTTGTCTGTACTCCGCGCACAAGCCCCTGCGCAAACTCTCCTACCACCGGGTTATCCTTAATGGAAACGGTAATCACATTGCGCTCTGTGATAATAATGCCGAGCGGCATGGTGGTGTAAGTTATGCTTTTACCTTCTTTTTCAACAACCGGAATATCAATGACAATCAGTGTATTTTGGTCTTCGTGGTCAATGTGGGAAGATTCTTCTTCATCCATTGCCGCACGGAAAAAATCCGGCTCAATGTTAAAATCTGAAATCAGGCTGTTAATTTCTCTGTCGTCTGGTGCGACGCAGTTAATCCAGCAACCCGGTTCGCACTCTGGAATCTGCATCATGCGCCCGTCTTGCGTTTTGTAATAGGACAGCATTGTGTTCATCTCCTTGATTCAGTTTTCGTCGAACATTCCCATAAGGGTCGGGATTCACAATGCCACCCCCTTTATGACTTGCATACACGTGAATATTATAACACAGCAAACTCGGATTACAAGAGTGCACAGGAAGTTTCATGCTCTGTTTTTTAACTTTGAGTTCAAAATCGCTGAATTTCGCCTTATACGGTTATTTTTGGCCGATTACGCAAGAAAAAGCTCCGCATTTCTGCGGAGCTAATTTGCTTCGGAAATTAATTCTTGCGGCTGAAAATCTGCATGATATCCGTAAAATCATCGTCAGCAACCATGTCTTCGTTGCTGGAATTCTTTCCGGACTCAGCCTTTCCTGCCGATTCTTGCTTGTTCTGAGATCTTTTAATCGTAAATGGCTCTTCGGCATCCGCTGTTGGAAAACCGGTGGCAATAACCGTTACGCTCATTTCATCATCCATATTCTCATCAAACGCGGCACCCCAGATGATGTTCGCATCTTCGTGCGCCTGCTGGGAAATCATGGACGAAGCCAATTCCATTTCGTCAAGGCCGATATCTGGCGAAGAAGTGATATTGATAATCACGCCGCGTGCACCATTGATAGATGTTTCGAGCAGCGGGCTGGAAATTGCCATTTTTGCCGCTTCTTCCGCCTTGTCTTTACCGGAGGCATGTCCTACGCCCATGTGTGCGTAACCTGCATCCTTCATGACTGCGGTGACATCTGCGAAGTCCAAATTGACAAGGCCCGGCAGTTTAATCAGGTCAGAAATACTCTGAACGCCCTGACGCAGGACATCGTCTGCAACAGAGAACGCATTGAGCAGCGTAATGCGCTGTTCGCTGACAAGTTTCAAACGCTCATTCGGAATCACAACAAGGGAATCTACATGTTCTTTCAGCGCCGCAATGCCGCTTTCCGCCTGTTCCATACGACGGCGGCCTTCAAACTCGAACGGCTTTGTCACAATACCGACCGTGAGGACGCCCATATCGTGAGCAATTTCGGCAACGATTGGTGCTGCACCTGTTCCGGTGCCGCCGCCCATGCCTGCGGTGATGAAGACCATATCGCTCCCGCGAATCGCAGCGGCAATCGCCTCACGGCTTTCATCGGCTGCTTTTTGTCCTGTTTCAGGATTGGAACCGGCGCCTTTACCATGCGTAATCTTTTCGCCGATTTGAATTTTCTGTGTCGCCTTAGAACGGTACAGTGCTTGCTTGTCGGTATTTATGCTGATGAATTCTACACCCTGTACACCCGCGGTAACCATGCGGTCGACTGCATTTCCGCCGCCCCCGCCGACACCGATTACTTTTATCTGAACGATATTGTCAAAGTCGTTGTCAATCTCAAAAGGCATTGCGCCGCTTCCCCCTTATTATTGATACACAATCGCTCACAAACCCATAATGTAATTATACACAATTTCCAGCTAAATTCAATCTATTTTTCGAGTTCTCAAAGATAAGCGTGCTATTTTTTTGCTGTTGCAGAAGAAACCGTTGCAGTGTTTGGGTCAAAATATGCCCGATCGGTGTCTCCTGCCGTCGACATATTGAGGGTACCTGTTTCAGTAGGCTTAATTTGGGTTTTTAGGATTTCTTTGGCAAATTTTAGCTTATAGGGCAGGTCTGTTGCTGTTCCTAAGTTAATGGTAATCCGTCCGTCATAAATGAGTAAGATGCGGGAAACCTGTGAAAAATCCGAGGAAGTTATGTTGCTGATGCCACTTTCCTTGATTGCTTCTAGCGTACTGCGGAAGGCGGTTTCCTGCATGGAATCCGCAAACTCGATTTTTGAACCTGCCTGTGCTTTTTTAATGTTCAGCCCCTCTATGGTCATGCAACTTTCTGGGGCAGAAGAAGCCGTTTCAAGAACTGTCTCATCACTGCCGATGATAGCGTAGCCTGAACCATACACGACCGCGCCTACGATTTTTGCTTCTTCCACTGCAATGGAGATCCCCGTGGGGAAATGTTTCGATATCCTGACAGAACCTATGTATGGAAGTGATGTTCGGATCTTTTGCACATCCTCTTTTGTTCTTGTTAGCACAAGGTTGTCCCCAATTTTGATGCCGCTTGCCTGTATGATTTGTTCTTCCGTATACCGTGTTTTTCCGCTTACGCTGATATCGGTAATCTTAAACAGAACCGTTACCGAAAGGATAGCCGCAACGCTTAAAACGACAATGAACAGGGTAAGGTAAAACGCTATCAGCACACGTCTCCGGTGTTTCCGGCGGCGAAGAGCGCGTTCTCTGGCCTTTTCGGAAAAAGCCGGCGCCTGCTGCTCTGCTCGGTAGTAGCCAGCCCTCTCCGTACGTGGATTGCGCAGAGAGGGCTGATAGCCTCTTCCCCCGTCCCTCTGCATTCTCTTTCCTCCTCTAGATTCGTTTTACATCTGCACCGAGATTGCGAAGATTTCTTTCAAGGTTTTCATAGCCGCGGTCAAGATGGTTCAGACCGCTGATTTCCGTCGTTCCGTACGCTGTTAGGCCGGCAACAACAAGTGCCGCACCGCCGCGCAGGTCGGTAGCTTCCACGGAGGCGCCGGACAGTTTCTCAACGCCGTCGACAATAGCGACGCGGCCTTCCACTTTTATGTTAGCACCAAGCCTGAGAAGCTCACCTACATGTTTATATCGACTTTCAAATATATTTTCTACAAAAACACTTGTGCCATCCGCAACGCTGAGCATTGCCATGATCGGTGCCTGTGCATCGGTCGGAAAGCCCGGGTACGGCATGGTTCGTATACTCTTGACCCGATGCAATCTCTTCGGCGGAATAATCGTCATTTTGTTTCCGTTTGTTTTCAGAACACATCCGCTTTCTTCAAGCACAGGAACGATTGGCTCCAAGTGTTTTGGAATAATATCGGAAACAGTCAACGTACTTCCGGTCGCTGCCCCTGCAGCGAGGTAGGTTGCTGCGGCAATGCGGTCCGGAATCACGCGGTGTTCGCAGCCCGAAAGGCGTTTCACCCCTTCAATCGTGACGGTGCTCTCCCCTGCGCCCCTGATTTTTGCGCCGCAGGAATTGAGAAAATCGGCAAGGTCGCAGATTTCCGGTTCGCGTGCCGCGTTGTTGATGACTGTGGTTCCCTCGGCAAGAACGGCGGCAATCAGAATATTCTCCGTCGCACCGACGCTCGGAAACGAGAGGGAAATGACTGCACCGTGCAAGCCATTCGGGACAACACAGTTCAGGCTCCCGTGATCTTCGTTAATGATGACGCCCATACGGCGCAGCGCCATGAGGTGGAGGTCGATGGGTCTCGGCCCGAGTTCACATCCGCCCGGGTAGGAAAGAATGGCTTTCCCCATTCTCGCAACAATCGCGCCGAGGAAAATGATAGAGGAACGCATCTCCCGCATCAGGTCGTCCGGAATGTTGTATCCATCCGCTGAAGTAGGGTCTATTTCGATGTCTCCGTCAGACCGTTTTACTCTGCAGCCGAGGTGGTTCAGAATACGCTCTGATGTGTCCACATCAGACAGCGACGGGCAGTTATGTAGAATGCATTTCCCGCCGCAGACAAGAGAAGCTGCCATCAGCGGCAATGTGCTGTTTTTTGCCCCGTGTATATTAACTTCACCTTGGAGTTTTTTGGCGCCATGTATCAATAATTTTGACATACCAACACCCCCACACATTCTGCTTTTATATTATGCTTTTGGGGGCATTGCGGTGACGACGCCTCAATAGTGCTCGGCAAGCACTTCCTTTATGAGCTTACAGATGCGTGCATTTGCATCGGTAATTGCCATTTTCTTTGCATTTTCGCCGAGCTTTCGTATCGTGTCTGGGGACGCAAAGAGTTCGTCCACTTTGCGGCAAAGCGTTTCAGGCGTCAGGTCCTTTTCCTCAAGGATTGCCGCCGCGCCGCGGTTTACCATAGCCATGGCGTTGTGATACTGATGATTTTCCGCGACATTGGGCGAGGGAATCAAAATGGAGGCGCGACCCTGTGCCTGAAGTTCACTGAGGGTAATGGCGCCCGCACGGCAGATTACGAGGTCGGCAGCAGCGAGGCAGTCCGGCATATCGTTGATATACTCACGGATGTCAAGCTCGGGATGCTGAGCCAAATCGACTCCCTTCTCCTTCAGCAGGTCGGGGAACCATCTTCCCCACTGACCATAGGCGTGGATATGCTGGAAGCGGCCCGTTTTGACGCTGGAAGCAATTAAACCTGCTACGGCTTCGTTAATCGTTCTTGCACCGAGACTTCCGCCGAATGAAAGGATAACCGGACGCTCATCGAGGCCGAGTTTCTCGCGTGCCTTCTTTCGGTCTGCGCGGATAATCTCCTGCCTGACAGGATTGCCGGTGAGGACGCAGCGGGCTTCCGGTGCCAGATATTTCTGTGCATCGGCTACCGCAAGCATGGTGCGGTCTGCGCGTTTGGAAAGCATTTTATTGGTAACACCGGGGTATGCGTTCTGCTCGTGAATCAGGGAAGGAATTTTCATCTTGGTAGCTTCCCGAATGACAGGGCCGGCGACGTAGCCGCCAGTGCCGATGCAGATATCCGGCTGGAATTCGCGGATAATCTTGCGCGCTTCCCAGCTGGCCGTGAAAACATGTACTGCCGCTGCGGCATTTCTTTTCACGTTTTTCCAACTCAGCTTTCTCTGGAAACCGGCAACCGTGATGCTCCTAAAATCAAAACCGGCCGCAGGGACAAGCCTTTCTTCCATGCCTCCCTTTGCGCCGATATAAAGGATCTGTGTGTCCGGTTCATTTTCACGTAAATATCCGGCGACAGCAAGTGCCGGGTTGATGTGTCCGGCGGTGCCACCGCCGGCAAACAGAACTTTCATACTGCAAAACTCCTAATTATGTTTTTTCTGCCGATGACGTCCGTGAGATCGAAAGAACAATTCCCATTTCTGACAGCAGAATGACAAGCGAGGTACCTCCGTAGCTGAAAAACGGAAGGCTGATGCCGGTGTTCGGCACCGTGTTGGTAACAACGGCGATGTTCAGCAACGCCTGCAGGCCAACCTGCAGGACAAGTCCGACGCCGAGCAGCATACCGAATTTATCTTTCGCGCGCAGCGAGATGGAAACGCCGCGCCACACAAGCATAACAAACAAAGCAATAATAATCAAGGCACCGATGAAGCCGAGTTCCTCGCAGACCACGGAAAAGACGAAGTCATTTTCCGGCTCCGGCAGCCACAGATATTTCTGCCGCGACTGCCCGATTCCCACGCCGAGCAGGCCTCCCGAACCAATCGCATACAGTGATTGACGGGTCTGCCACGTTTTTTCCATGATTTCCTTGCTCTCGGTGGAGAAGGGATTCAACCAAACCGCAAGTCGGGTGCTGGTGTAGGAAAGCTTGTGCGAGAAAGCAACCAGATAGACAATCGCCGCGCCGATTGCTCCAAACGCTGCGATAAACCAGCGCATTTTCACACCGCCGATGAACAGCATGATGCCGGCCAGAAGAATAATTATGACCGTAGCTGAGATATGCGGTTCCTTAACAAGCAAAAGGCAGATGGGCAGCAAAATCAGGAGATATGGAAGAATTCCGTGCCGAAAGGTATCCATTTTGCTGAAATTGAGGGAAATCAGATGTGCAAACATTAAGATGGTGGCAAACTTCGCAACTTCTGACGGCTGAAACTGCCCGAGCGGCCCGAGAGAAATCCAGCGATGCACTCCGTTTGTTGCCGGCATGACCAAAACAATGGCGAGAAACACAATAGAAATAAGCAAAATGGGAACGGCCAGCTTATGAAAATGGTGATAATCGAAATAAGAAAGCAAGATCATTGCCGTGACGCCAATCACCGCAAAGACTAACTGACGCTTGATGAAAAAATAGCTGTCGCCCTGTGTATATTCCGCAGAAGCATAGCTTGCCGAAAACAGCATCACAAGACCGATTACGAGCAACGTCATAACGAGGAAAAAGAACGGGAGATCCATTCCTTCCCGCGCGGAGAAAAGACGAAATTTCTTTTTCACCCGAACCGGACGGACAGAATTCTGCTGCACGGTTTTCTGCTGGGCGGTGCGCACGGGTGCGCGCCTCCCTGCGGCGGTTCCATTCGTCAATGTTCGTCACTCCTTTGGGAAAGGGTATGTATGACAGCACGCCGCCGGATAAAGCAGCCGGAAGCTGTTACAGTCCAAAAACCGCAAGCAGAACAGATACTGCACCGAAAATAACAGTAACGATGCTGAACACAGCGCAGATTTTCACTTCGCTCCAGCCACAGAGTTCAAAATGGTGATGAATCGGGCTCATTTTGAACAGCCGCTTTCCATGCGTGGCCTTAAAGTACAGAACCTGAAGTACAACGGAGAGAATTTCGGCCAAGTAAACAATGCCTGCCAGAAGAATCAAGATCGGCAGATTTAAAGCGAAGCCGAGCGCGCACACAATGCCGCCGAGGAACAGCGAACCGGTGTCACCCATAAAAACCTTTGCCGGGTTGAAATTCCAAATAAGAAAGCCGAGGCAGCCGCCTGCCGCAGCCGCAGCGAATATTCCGACCGGTGTAAGGCGCAAAAATCCTGCAATCGTGAGGAATGTAAGGCTTACGAAAAAAGTAACTGATGCGTTCAGTCCGTCAATTCCGTCGGTAAAGTTGACGGCGTTGACCATGCCGACAATTCCAAGCAAACAAATAACCCAGTACCAGATTCCCCAATCGACACTGCCGGCAAACGGAACAAGCATCCTGCTGCCTGCCCCGAAGCGGTAGAGTGAATACAGGTATGCTGCCGCAACAAGGAATTGAAGAACCAGCTTCTGCCGAACGTTGAGGCCTAAATTTCTCTTTTTTACGGCCTTGATGTAGTCGTCCAGGAACCCAATCGCTCCAAAGCCGCAGGCCATCAGCATACCGCCGACAATCTTGACGTTCATTAGCATTACAGAAGGACTTTCTCCGCTTTGATCGAAATACAATGGGACGCAGATTGCGACAGCGACAATCGACCCGATTATGAACATCAAACCACCCATAATCGGGGTTCCGCTCTTTTTCTTATGCCATGCCGGTCCCTCACTTCGGATTGTCTGACCGAAATTAATTCTATGAAGGAACGGTATCATCCATTTTCCAAGCAGGGCTGTTATGCCGAATGAAATTAATGCCGCTGCTGCAATCAATACAGAATTCATACTAATCTTCTTCCATTCTTTATAAACTTCAGAGGCCCGAAGCGGCCGGAGCTTCATCCGGTCCGTTCAGGGCATCCAATATTCCGGCAAACGGTACGCCTGCGGCCATTGCCGCGGCCGCCGCAGCCAAAGACGCTTCCACGTCTCCTTTCTGGGCATGTTCCAAGCGCACTCGGCCAATGATGCCGATTCCAACCATTTCAAACACAGTTGTTCCATCGGGAAGAGTGCGGATATTTCTCGCAGTGAAATCCGCTCCGTCCCAACGGGTTGAATAAGTAAACACGCTCCGGAAGCCGAGGGGTTTCGGCTTTTCCGGCTCAAATTTCGTTACGCACACCGAAAACAGCGCAGGCAGCGGGATTTCCTGAGGTTCCGGAGCAAGGAGAACCGCCACCGTATCTCCCCGCTCCTCGGCTTTGTGTACATCAATAACAGTGACGTCATTTATGTTCCTTTTCAGTATCTTTCCCAGAAAATATGTTGCCCGTTCAGCGCCATTCGATACAGCAATGATTTTTTTCGCTTGTTTCATCTTAATCATACCACTGCTTCTCCCTGCGTCAACGCATTAGGCCACCTGATTCTTTTCGGAGAATGTCACGGTTATCACCGTGCCCGGAGCCACCTTCGTCCCTTCCGCAATGCTTTGCGTGGACGAGACTGCGCTTGAGCTGGTCAATGCGGCACCTGCAATGCTAATATTCAAACCCGCTTCCGCCGCTCTTTGGTTCGCTTCGGAAAGGGTCAGATTCACAAGATTGGGAACCGTAACAGTTTGTGCGGCAGAGTTTTTATCGGTAAACAGTACAACCGTGCCTTTCTTCGGTATGGACTTTCCTGCCTCCGGAATCTGGGAAACGACGGTATTCCCATCCCCATAGACTTTGGCTTGGAGGCCTTCCTGAGCCACTTGATTCTTTGCCGCGTCAACCGTTTTGCCGACAACATTCGGAGCTTTCCCGTCGAGTTTTGCAAGTTCTTCCTCCGTATACTGCGGCTGAACACCGATATAGGGCAAAACCTGCGTCATAGTCGCCAGAAAAGTCGGGCCGGCAACCGGACTGCCGTAATATCCGTTCGGGCCATGAGGCTGGTCATAGAAGACCAGCATGGCGATTTCCGGATCTTCCGCGGGCGCAAAGCCGCAGTAAGACGCGATATATTCTCCTTTCGCCATGCCTTGCTTTTCGGAAGTTCCCGTTTTGCCGCAGACACGGTAACCGGCAATATATCCGCTCTTCGCGGTGCCGGTCTTGGCGTCTTGTTGCAATATTTTGCACATACGCTGTGAGGTTTCTTTAGAAATCACTTGGCGTTTCGGAGTCGTGTCAGCAGTTTTGACGATGTTTCCGTTGCTGTCTATAATCTTTTCGACGATGTGCGGCTGAACAAGATATCCGCCGTTTGCAACCGCGCACGCCGCTGTAATCATCTGGATTGGTGTAATACTGTTGGACTGCCCGAAGGATATGCACGCAAGGTCAACCGGTGTCATATTCTCGGCGGTAATATAGATGCTTCGCGATTCACCCGGAAGGTCGATTCCCGTTTTTTGGGTAAACCCGAACGCATCAAAGTATTTGAAGAGGAGTTGTGCCCCGAGTCTCTGACCCACCTGCATAAAGACGACGTTGCTGGACTGGCAGATTCCTTCCGCAAAGGTCAAATGGCCGAAGGTTTTCCAGTCTTTAATTTTTCGGTCGCCAATTACCAAATATGGCGGGCAGTTGAACGGGGTATCCTCCGACACCAATTTCTCTTCCAAGGCCGCCGAAGCGGTAATCATTTTGAAAACGGAACCAGGGAAATACACATCGCTGATGCACTTGTTGCGCCACTGCTCCTGAAGTGCTTTCTGCTTGGCTTCGCTTTTTTTATCTGGGTCTGTAATTGCTTCAATCTCCGCTGCTTTTTGGGGATCGTCAATGACAAACGGATTATTGGGGTCAAAATCGCCCTTTACGGCCATTGCGAGAATAGCACCGGTCTTGACATTCATGACAATAGCGCATCCGCGGTTTTGGACCTTGTTGTTTGCGATGCCCTCAGCGAGGTATTTTTCCACATAATGCTGAATGACCTCATCAATGGTAAGGACGAGGCTGTCGCCGTCTTTTGCGGCAACTTCCTGCTCATATTGGAAGTTCATATCGGTGCCGACGGCGTTCTGTGCCGTGACGAGGCGTCCGGGCGTGCCGGTGAGTTCGCTGTCATACTCTGCTTCTACTCCGGCGAGGCCCTGATTGTCCGTGCCGGTAAACCCGAGCACAGTGGCGGCAAATTTTCCGTAAGGATAGTACCGTTTATAGTTTTCTTCCAAGCGGATTCCGCTCGTGATATTATTTTTCGATTTGAATTCCAGAATCTTATTGCGGACGTCTTCCTCGACTTTGCTTTTCAGAATCTCATAGTACGTCTTTTTTTGACTGCGTTTTACAATCTCATCCTTGTTAATACCGAGAATTTCCGACAGGCCCGACGCAATAACATCGCGGTTTTTATCGGTAATATAGGCGGGCTCAAGGATTACGTCCCAGACAGTAGCGCTCTTAGCGAGTTCCTTCATGTTGCAGTCGTAAATTGTTCCGCGCTTTGCCGAAAGCGTAGTGTCTTTCAACTGTTGATCGGTGGCGCGTTTCTGGAGTTCAGGGCCTTGAATCAGCTGCAGCTTCACTAAGCTGAAGATGACGGCGCCAAAACCGACCCCCACCAGCAGAATCAGGATGATCATTGTTCTGCGCCATGTTCTGACCGTTTTCCCTTTTGCCATATTTACCTCCAACAAGGAACGCCTCATAACAAATGAGAGTTAAGATTCTCTCTCAACTCTCTTTCCACTCGTCAATACAAATTTTCGCGCTAAATAATATGTACTGGAGACATGCTTCGTTTATGACAGAAAGCTTGTTATCGTGTCCCAGATGTTCTGCAGCCATGCCCAACTGCCTTCAACCGTTTTCTGCACTACCTCACTCTTGTCGCCGTTTGTCAGCTGCATGGTGATGACCTGATCCTCCTGCGTGGGTTTCATGCCAAGTTTCTGAGATGCGTAGTTTTCAACTGCTTCCATAGAAAGCGAGCAGTCGGAACGGAGTTTCAGTCTGGCGTTGCAGTCCTGCTGCTCTTGCAGAGTCTTTTGTGCGGCATTGAGCTGCGTGGTGAGTGTGTAAAGCTGGACTTCCCCGTTAATATAGGCACCAACCAGTCCGGCAATGACAAGAAACGCAAAAAAAGGAAGAAGATATTTTTTCAGACGCGCTTTGCGATTTGCCTGCAGGCGCTCTTTCGGAAGTTCAATTACATTGGATTTTTTCTGCGGTACTCGTATCGGTTCCGCTGTGTTCTTCTCTTCAAAGAGGGCAAAATCGTAAGCAATGTTCTGGTTTGCCACAACAATCACTCCCCACATTTGAATTACAGCTTAACGCATACCCGCAGCCTAGCACTGCGAGAACGTGGATTTTCTTTTATCTCTTGCTCGGAAGGTACAAGGCCTTTCTTGTAAAGCAACTCTGCTTGAGGTTTTCTGCCGCATACACACACCGGAAAATCCGGAGGGCAGATGCAGCCCTTGCACCAGTCTGCCATGCGCTGCTTCACGATGCGGTCTTCCAGAGAATGGAAGGTAATTACTGCCAGACGCCCGCCCGGCTTCAGAAGCGAGAATGCGGCATCCAATCCCTCGGAAAGCTTGTCCAATTCCCCGTTGACTTGAATCCGGAGCGCTTGGAAGGTTTTGCGGGCCGGGTGCCCGTCCCTGCAAGCCTTGGCAGGCACAGACTGTTTAACGATTTCGGCGAGCTGAAGCGTTGTTTCCACTGGGGCTTTTTCCCTCGCCCGAACGATGCCCTGGGCAATTTGTCTCGCGTATTTCTCTTCCCCATATTTTGAAATGATTTCCGCGAGTTCCTGCCACGAAAAAGTATTCACAATATCTTTTGCGGAAACACCTTTCTTGCTCATGCGCATATCGAGAGGTGCGTCATGGTGGTAGGAAAAGCCGCGTTCCGGATTATCGACCTGGTAGGAAGAAATCCCGATATCCAACAGAACCCCATCGGCTTCGTTGATTCCGTTTGCTGCGGCAGCTTCCTTCATTTCCGCAAAATTGCATTGGTAAATGCTGACACAAGGAAAACTTCCGAGTCTTTCTTTCAACACCTGAATCGCGTCAGGGTCTTGGTCGATTGCTAAAAGCCGGCCTGTCGTCAACTTTTCGGCAATTGCCCTAGAATGGCCGCCGCCACCGGCCGTGCCGTCAATATACACTCCATCCGGCTTAATGGACAAGCTCTCGATTGTCTCATCGAACAGCACAGGTTTGTGAGTGAATTCCAATTTAGTCACCCCTAAAAATCAAGCTCGTCCATGGCTTCGGCAATCGCTTCCTGTGTCAGCGACGCATTAAACTCATTCCACTTTGTGGTGTTCCAAATCTCCGCCCGGTTGGAGGTTCCGATAAAGGTAACATCCCGATCGAGGGAGGCGTAAGTGCGAAGGTTTTGAGGAATCAGGATTCTGCCCTGCTTGTCCGGCTCTACCTCAACGGCCCCAGAGAAGAAAAAGCGCTGCAGTCCACGTGCCTTGGAGACAGGCATGGCGCTCACTTTTTCCTGAAGGCTTTTCCAGCCTTCCGCAGAAAGGACAAAAAGGCAGCCGTCCAAGCCTTTTGTGACATAGAAACGATCCCCCAAATCCTCACGGAATTTGGAGGGAACGATAACCCTGCCTTTGAGGTCGATATTATGTTGATATTCACCGATCAGCATAATTCGTCACACGAAACAGAACACCGAATTACCACTTTGTGTTCTGTTACCTCCACCTTTCACCACTTTATGGTTAGATTATAGCTTGTTTATGTATAAAATGCAACTAAATATTTCAGCGCTGAAGCGCTTTTTTTCGTCTTTTTAAATACAAAAATCCCAATATATAGTTTTCTAAAAAGGAATAAAAAAAATACGCCACAACATCTTGTGGCGTAAGAATTTTTGGAATTTTTTCCCGCTAATTTGAATGTTGGGAAGCCTTGATGCTCTGACGGATCTTTCTCGCCTCAGAAAGAAGCTGAGCAAGTTCTTCGTCGGTTCGCTTCATCAGGTCATCCACATATTCATTGGTAGCACGCTTCATTTCCCGAGACTTTGCCTGTGCCTGGCTCAGAATTTCGTTAGCACGCTGCTGCGCCTCCCGCGTAATCACGTCCTGAGCAACCAATGCCTTAGCCTTTTCCTGAGCAACGCGCAGGGTGGTCTCCGCCTCGCGTTTCGCATCGGCTAAAATCTGTGCGCGATCCGCAACGATTGCCTTGGCTTGATGCACTTCCTGTGGAAGCAGTTCACGCATTTCATCCAGAATCTGCTTTACCTGTTCCCCATCCACGACTTTGCCGTGACTCATCGGAAGGGTCCACGCCTTTTCCACCATATCATAGAGTTCGTCAATCAGATCATCAATATTCATGTCTGTTTCCCTCCCGCGCATAAACGACGTTCAATATCCGAAAGAATTACTTCGGGAACAAAGTTTGAAATATCACCGCCGAAGCAGGCAATTTGCTTTACTCCGCTGGAGCTGAGGAACATATTTTCTGCCGTAGTGTTCAGGTAAACTGTTTCCAAATCTGGGTTCAGCTTCTTGTTGAAGAGAGACATCTGGAACTCATACTCAAAGTCTGACATTGCCCGAAGGCCTCTCACAATGGCGATGGCACCGCGCTCCCGCGCATAATCGGCGAGGAGGCCGTCAAAGCCGACAACCTCAACATCATCCATATCCGCTGTGCAGCGTTTTAGGAGCTCAATACGTTCCTCAAGCGTGAATGCCGGGTGCTTTGCAGGATTGACAAGCACCGCAACAATGACATGGTCAAAGATTTTGCGGGCACGGTTGATAATATCCATATGCCCGAGCGTAACGGGGTCAAAGCTTCCCGGACAAATTGCGGTCTTCATTCGTTGGTCGCATCCTTTCGCCGGTAAACCGTGAGGCAGATTTTTCCGTAGCGGTACCGCTTGATGCGGGAAAATCCCTCACACTGTTCCGGCAATTCTTCCTCTTCCGGATTTTCACAGATAATCGTGCCGCCCGCGTTCATTTTTGCGGCTACAAGCGGCAGCGCACGCTGAAGCAGCCCTGTGCGGTACGGCGGATCTAGAAAAACAATGTCAAACGGTTTTTCTGAACGCATTAAATATGCGGCGAAATCCATATTGACGATTTTTGCGCAGTCTGCAAAGCCGCAGGATTCAACATTTTTCCGCACAACATCCAAGGATTCGCGGCTGGAATCCACAAAAACCGCTTCCCTGGCTCCGCGGCTGAGCGCCTCAATGCCAAGCTGACCGGAACCCGCGAAAAGGTCGAGGACGCGGCGTCCCTCAATTTCAAATTGTATAATGCTGAACAGGGCTTCTTTCACTCGTTCCGGCGTAGGGCGAACTGCCTCGCCTTCCCGCGTAATTAGACGTCTTCCGCGCGCTGTTCCTGTAATTACTCTCATATTTTTACCACCTATTTCCGCCTGCGTGAAAAGGCAGACGGCACTCTCAAAAGCAAACAAAATACCAACAATTCAGAGCATTTTTAATTTATATTACAATTTGTTTTATTATCCCATGAAGCGGACAAACTGTCAACTTTTTTCAATCGTCCTTTGACTCGGGGTGGAAGTAGTTGTAGATATTCCGCGCCGCCGGTTCGGTGATTCCGGGAGTTTCAATCAGCTCCTGCAGGTCGGCGTCCCCAATGGCGGCAACGGTGCGGAATCTTTTCAGCAGCGCTTTGGCTCTCACCGGGCCGACGCCCTCAATGGAAAGAAGTGTGGAAGAAATGGTTGATTTTTTGCGCAGTTGGCGGTGATAGCCGATTGCAAAGCGATGAACCTCATCTTGAATGGTAGAAATCAGCGTAAAGGCGCTGCGGTTGGAATTGATGGCGATTTCGCCGCCGTTCTTTGCGATGGCCCGCGTTCTGTGGCGGTCATCCTTAACCATGCCGAACAGCGGAATATTGTAGCCCGCTGCATCGAGAATCGGCTGAACAGCCGCAACGTGTCCTTTTCCGCCGTCGAGGAGGATAAGGTCCGGAAGGCGGCCGAAGCCTTCACCGCTGTCTTTATTTTTCTCATATTCCTCGAGCCGGCGTGCAATAACTTCGCGCATGGAGGCATAGTCGTCCTGCCCGACCACGGTTTTGATTTTGAACCTGCGGTAAGCGGAGCGAAGCGGCCTTCCGTTTTCAAACACGACCATGCCCGCTACATTTTCTTCCCCTGCGAGGTTGGAAATATCGTAAGATTCAATGTAGGCGGGCGGTTCCGGAAGTCCCAGAAGCCGTGCAAGCTCATCCAGCGCCGAAGCCTCACGGCCGGTGCGGCCTGTTGCCTGCGCAAGCTGCTCCGCGGCATTATTCCGGCACATATCGGCTAGTTTTGCCTGTTCGCCCTTCTGAGGAACCGTTATCGTCACTTTACGGCCTGCTTTCTCTGAAAGCCAGCGGGAAAGCAGTTCCTGTCCTTCTGCCGGACCATCCAATGTGACACGCGGAGGAATGCGGTCCCGCATGGAATAGTAGCGTTCCAAAAACTCCCCGCGCACCGCCTTCGGCATGCCGGTTCCATTGATAAAGAAGGTTTCGCGGTCGGTCAGGCGCCCGTTTTCAAACCGGAACACCTGAAAGCAGGTTTTCCCGCTCCCCTGAGTCATAGCGATAACATCCTGCTCCGGTATTTTTGAGCATACGACTTTCTGCCTTTCCGCCGTTTTTTTGATTGCGGCAAGATAGTCGCGGATTCGCGCGGCACGTTCAAACTCCAGTTTTTCCGCCGCTTCTTCCATGCGCCGCGTTAATTCGCGGACGCTTTCGGCACTGCCGCCGCGCAGAAAATTGATGGCATCCTGCACCGCTTCTCGGTATTCTTCTTCCGAAATTTTGCCTCGGCAAGGCGCGCAGCACTGCTTAATGTAATAGTTAAGGCAAGGTCTCCCCTTCCCGATATCGCGCGGGAACACACGGTTGCAGGTTGGCAGGCGGAAAATCTTCTGGGCTGCTTCTACCGACTGCTTTACCGACCAGCCGCTGACATAAGGGCCGATATATTCCGCACCGTCATCTGCGATTTGCTTTGCCTCGCTGATGCGCGGCCACGGTCCTTTCGACACACGAATGTAGCTGTAACCCTTGTCATCTTTCAGCAGAATGTTGTATTTGGGTGTATGCTGCTTTATCAGGCTACATTCCAGCACCAGCGCCTCAAACTCGCTGTCTGTGAGGATATATTCAAACCAGTCGACATGGGCAACCATCTGGCGGACTTTTTCATCGTGATTCTTATCGGAGCCAAAGTACTGGCTGACACGGTTCTTGAGTGCTTTTGCTTTTCCGATATAAATAATCTTGCCGGATTTGTCGTGCATCAGGTACACGCCCGGATGGAGCGGCAGCTTCATGGCACGAGCGCGGAGTTCTTTTTTGTGCTTTTCAAATTCGGTCACAGCAGCCGCCTCTCTTTCTTTTGATCTCATAAAACAGAAAGGGCACCGCAGAAAAGCGGTGCCCGTGAACCCTAGGAAATTACTCTGTAAAACCGGACTGAACCAGCTTTACAAGGCTGCTGACAGCTTCTTCTTCGTCGGAACCGTCTGCTATAATCTTGATGGTGGTACCGCCGACAATTCCAAGGGACAAAACGCCCAGCAGACTCTTTGCATTGACGCGGCGCTCCTCTTTTTCAACCCAGATGGACGACTTAAACTCGTTTGCTTTTTGAATAAAAAAGGTTGCTGGTCTGGCATGAAGGCCAACCTGATTCTGAACCAAAACATCCTTTGCATACATGTCGTATTCACTCCTATCAAAATAACGCAAAGCAGCAGAGTAATAATCGTAAACTTCTCACACATTATAGCACTTCTGGACAAGCCGTCAAGGAAAGCAGACAAACTTTGGATTACTGACCGAAACCGTTCCTTTTCAAATTGCCGCTATTTGTGCAATTTGCCAATATTGTTGAAAACTTTTAGATTCTCTGCCTCATTCTATGCATCAAAAAAGCATTATTTTACTTATTTGGAACTTCAAAACCATGCTGGGAGAGGAAAAGCCTGTCTTGTTCCGTCAGTTCCGCCGAAGCCAAAAGCTCCGGGCGCTTTCGCGCGGTTACCAGCAAAGACTGTTCCCTACGCCATTTATTCACGTTCTCATGATGGCCGGAAAGCAGCACCTGCGGTACTTCTCTGCCCCTCCACACCGCCGGACGAGTGTACTGTGGGTATTCGAGGAGGGAATGATAATGGCTTTCCAGCTGAAAGCATTCATCATCTGCCAGCACGCCCGGCAGCATCCGGCACACGGCATCGGCCAAAATCAGCGCGGGTAATTCGCCGCCTGTGACGACATAATCTCCGATGGAGATTTCCTCGTCGACATACGCTTCGAGCACGCGCTCGTCGATTCCCTCATAGTGGCCACAGAGAAGCACAAGCCCGTCCATTTTGGAAAGCTCCTGCACCCGTTTTTGGGTGAGCGTTTTGCCCTGCGGAGAAAGGTAAATTGTATACGGCTTATAGCCGAGATGGGCAATCAGGTCATCCATGCAGAGAGCGATGGGTTCCGCCATCATCAACATGCCCATTCCTCCGCCGAACGGGGAATCATCGACCCGCTGATGTTTATCGAACGCATAGTTGCGAATCTGATGGCAGCAGACCTGCACTGCACCCTTTCTGCGTGCGCGCCCGATGATGCTTTCCGCCATTACGGTCTCGCACATTTCAGGAAACAGGGTCAGAAGGTCAATCCTCATCGTCAAAAATCCCCTTAATCGGCTGAATCAGCATTTTCCCCTTTTCGAGGTCGATGCGTTTGATAACCGGCTCTATTGCGGGGATGAGGTAATTCTTTTTCCCCGGCGAGGTAATCTGATAAACATCATTGGCGCCGGTACGCATAATATCGGTGACGGTACCGTAGTAGACAAACGTATCAACGTCGTAAACATCCAGACCGATTAAGTCGGCCATAAAATAATGCCCCTGCGGGATTTTTGCATCGTCCCGCTTGAGGTAAAGAATCTTTCCGCGGTAAGTATCGGCAGCTTCTACCGTGTTGACATTCTCCAGCGTAAGAAGAAGCTGTGATTTATGAACACGTGAAGAAACGACTTTCAAAGGAATTTCGCCTTGATTCAGGTAAAGAGTGTGAAACTGTTTCAGGAACTCTGGGGAATCGCACCAAGGATCGACACGAAGTTCACCGCGGACCCCATGGGTCCCAACAATTTTGCCAGCTTCAAGGAACTGCTTTACCATATCATTTCCTCCAACGAAAAGCAGAGCAGGAAACCCCTGCTTTCTACTGTTTCAACAATTTTTCCGTATCAGCCGTGTAACCCGGCTCTTTTCAATCATTTTCAGAAGCAAATGCAGAATCGTTGCTTCAATGGGAAACATCACAAGATTGGTCACAATTCTGGCGGAAACAACCGCAAAAAACGCCTTGCCGTAGAGGATAGACAGCCACAGCGGATTCAACAGGATACTGATAAGGAACGTAATCAAAGCCTTTGCAGAGAAGGTACGCCGCAGACTGACCGGTTTGCGGTAGAAGAATACGCCGTAAACGAATCCAGAGAGAAACGCATTCAGTGTAAAGCCCGGAAAATACGGTCCGGTGGGACAAATAAAGTACCCCAGAATGTCGCCGGCAACCCCGAACACGCCCCCAGCCACCGGTCCGAAAATCATTCCTACCGCCGCAATCGGCAAGTAGGAAAAGCTGATTCTGAGTATGGCCGTAATATGAATGGTAAACATGCTGAGGACGATTCGCAGGGCAAGAAGCATGCCACAGACGGTAATGGCACGGATGCTGCCTAGTTCTTTAGCCGACAGGCGAACAGAATTCAAGATCTGCTTCATATGGAAAGACCCCTTTCTGCAGCAATGCTGCACAAGAGGCCTTACCCTCAAATATGCAGCAGCGGGATGCGGTTTCCGCACCGCAAGCTCGAAAGCTATTCGTCCGCCCGACAACTCCCCGTCCGGGCGGCACTGACGCCGCAAAAAAGCGGCACGCGCGCGAAAACCTACTCTGCAGTTTTTTTATTTTATGTTTAATTATATCAAAGTTCCACACTGTTTGCAAGGTCTGCCAAAGCGGGCAGGAAAAGGCGGTTTGCGGGCAACTGCTGCACAAAACAGCCGCAGTGTCAAGATGACACTGCGGCCTGTTTTTCTGCCTCAGTCGATTTCGACGGCAACCTTGGTATTATTGCGGGTTGCTGCAGAACGCATCACAACGCGGATTGCTTTGGCGATACGACCCTGCTTTCCGATAACTCGGCCCATATCACTCTCGGCTACATGGAGGTGATAAACGACTGTGCCGTCTTCGGTAGGTTCGTCAACGTCAACGCGAACCGCTGACGGATCTTCAACAAGCCCCTGCGCAATGGCGATAAGCAATTCTTTCATTGCACTTCACTCTCCGGATCACAGTACGCCCTGCTTTTTGAGCAGCGCCTTTACGGTATCGGTCGGCTGAGCGCCGTTCGCAATCCATTTTTTTGCCTTATCCGCATCAACTTTGATAACGGACGGTTCCTCCAACGGATTGTAATATCCGATTTCCTCAATAAAGCGACCGTCACGCGGGAAACGTGAATCGGCGACAACAATGCGGTAGAAAGGAGCTTTCTTTGCGCCCATACGACGCAGTCTGATTTTAACTGCCATAACTTTCTCACCTCCAATGGAATCTCTAGCATATCTTCACCGGCAAGTACCGGATGAAAGCGGAATCAGAACGGTCTGCCGAAACCGGCAAGACGCTTGCGGAAACCGGGCTTTTTCATCTGCTTCATCATCTTTCGCATCTGCTCATAGCCCTTCAGCAGGCGATTGACATCTTCGACCTTCATACCGCTGCCTGCCGCAATGCGGCGTTTCCGCTGTGAATTGATGATTTCCGGCTTTGCGCGCTCACGCGGCGTCATGGAAAGAATAATTGCCTCCATGCGGTCAATCTGCCGGTCATCAATCTCAACATCTTTAATCTGCTGGGCGACACCCGGCAATTTGGAAAGGACACTCTTCATGGAGCCCATTTTCTTCATCTGACGCATCTGCTCGAGCAAGTCGTTGAGGTCGATTCCCTCATGCATCATCTTGCGGGCTGTCGCTTCGGCTTCTTTGCGGTCCAAGGCCTTTTCGGCATCTTCAATCAGGGTAAGGACATCACCCATGCCGAGGATGCGGGAGGCCATGCGGTCCGGATGGAACACTTCAATATCGGTGAGCTTTTCGCCCGTGCCGGCATACATAATCGGTTTGCCGGTAACGGCACGCACCGAGAGGGCCGCGCCGCCGCGCGCGTCACCGTCGAGCTTCGTGAGAATTACACCGCTGATGTTGAGCAGGTCGTCAAACGACTTGGCAACATTCACGGCTTCCTGACCGGTCATGGCGTCCACGACGAGCAGAATATCGGAAGGATGCACCGCAGCACGGATGTTCTGCAGTTCATCCATCAGCTTCTCGTCAATCTGCAGACGGCCGGCCGTATCAATTAAAACAAAATCATGGCCGTAATCTTTTGCATGCTTCACAGCCGCCATGCTGATCTTCACCGGATCTTCGGCGCCCATTTCAAAAACGGGAACCCCTGCCTTCTCTCCGATGACTTTGAGCTGTTGAATTGCTGCCGGGCGGTAAACGTCGGCGGCAACGAGCAGCGGCCTGTGGCCTTCTTTTTTCAGCATCAGCGCAAGCTTTCCGGCGTGGGTGGTTTTACCGGAGCCCTGCAGTCCGCAGAGCATCACAATGGCCGGCGGTGAAGACGGTCTGCTGAGGTGGGCGTCACCGCCACCCATCAAAGCTGTCAATTCTTCATTGACGATTTTAATTACCATCTGCGCCGGGGTAAGGCTTTGCATTACTTCGGCACCCACGGCACGCTCCGCGACCTTTGCGGTAAATTCCTTTGCGACTTTATAGTTTACATCGGCTTCAAGCAAAGCAAGGCGGACTTCACGCATAACATTCTTAACATCTTGTTCGGTCAGCTTGCCCTTTGATTTCAGCCGTTTGAAAACAGCGGAAAGCTTATCTGAAAGACTTTCAAATGCCAACGCATTTCCTCCTTATTCGCCAAGCAGCTTCTGTGTATTCTGAAGAATTTTGTCGGCGTCCTCTTCAATCTGCCCCACATAGCTGCACCTGCTGTTGGTCTGCTTAATTCGGTCAGCCGCCTCATAAATTTCACGGAGAGTAGCACGAAGTTCAGCCGTACGCTTTACAAAACCGAGGCGCTCCTCCATCTCTCTGAGCTGCATCTCGGCGCGCTTAATGGCATCGCGGACACCTTGGCGGGTTATCCCTTCGTTTTCTGCAATTTCGGAAAGAGAAAGGTCGTCGTTATAATAAAACTCAACCACTTCACGCTGCTTTTCCGTAAGCATATTTCCGTAAAAATCCAACAACAGGGATACTGTAAGATCCTTTGGCATCTTGAAGCACCGCCTTATGTAAAGCAATAAATCTTTACACCTGAAATTATACAAGATCGTCCTTCGGGTGTCAAGGCTTTTTTCTTGTCACCCTAAGGTAATATGCACTTTTGCCGCAAGTTTCAGTTGGCCGTCGTTCATCTCCAGCTTCGTCAACCCTGCGGAGGCGGTAATTCCGAGGAGGGAAGCTTCAAATGATGGCGCCTTGCACGAAAAGCGGTTCCCGTCACGCTGAAAATCCTTCGGCAGGTGATCCTCCGCCTTATCCAGCAGCCAGTTGACCGGCACAGCAAGGCGGCCGATTTTCGCCGAATTTACCTCAAACCGGAGTTTCTGCTCCTTCGTATCAAGCGAAGGGGTAACATTCAGCGTCACGGCCAGATTTTTGCCTTGGTAAACGACCGGAATGTAGACATCCGCGCTTTTTCCGGAGCCACCGGCAATCGCAACGGCCTGAATCTGCAAATCCCCCGTTTGAATCTGGCCATCATATTTCCTCACAAGATAGGCAAGGTATGCATTTACTTCGTCGCTGGAAAAGGTGTTCTCTTTCCCTGTGAGAACCGATGCCGCCGCTGTGCGAGCCAAAGTGTCGGAAGGCTCAATGTTCTCGAGGTTTCTGCCCGCGTACGGGTTACTGAACATCAGCCCTACCGTAACACAGGCTGCCACGATTACCACAATGAAAATCGCAACGCCCTCCATGAGCCCCTTATTTTGGTTTTGCTTCTGCGGGCCACGCACACCATACGGCACGATGGATTCCATTATGAAGAGACCTCCGTTTCGTTTACTTCAGTTCAACGATTGTAACGCCGGACTCCCCTTCCCCGAATGTTCCAAGACGGTATCTTTTCACCTGCGGGTGATTTTTCATGTGAGTCTGCACCGCCCTGCGAAGTACGCCCGTGCCCTTTCCGTGAATAATCGTCAGCTGCCCGACGCCGGAAAGCACGGCGGCATCAATCGCACGGTCGACCTCCATTAGTGCCTCTTCCGCTGTAAGGCCTCGGACATCCACTTCCCTTGCGGCAGGAACCTGAGCGCGGCTTACGTTGCTAGTGACTGTTCGGAAGATTTGCTTCTGCTGCTTTTCCTGCAAGAGGCGCAGATTAGACAAAGGAACGCGAGTCTGCAGAATTCCCGCCTGAACGAGGACTTCGGGTGGATTGCCCTCCGGCAGGCGAAGGACCGTAGCTTTTTTATCAATGTCAAAAATCAGCACCGTATCGCCGACCTTGAGAGGACGCGGCAAACGGTAATCGGAGTCCTGCTTTTTGCTGACAGGGTCCGCTGTACGTTCCAGAGAACGAAGTCCTGCATTGAGTTTTGCTTTTTGTTCGGCTGTAATCCCTTTGTTTTTCTGCTTGCGGATTTCATCCATCTCATTCAGGAGAGCATCGATTTGTGCCCGGGTCTGCGCAACAAGCTGAGCCGATTTTTCGCGTGCCTGCGCAATGGCGCGGTCTGCTTCTCTCTGCACCTTGCTGCGCGCTTCTTCCGCTTCGCGGCGGGCAAGCTCAGCTTCCTCCCTCATGCGGCGGGCTTCTTCACGCTCATTTTCCAGTTGTCTGCGGCTTTCCTCAAGGTTTTGGACTACGTCCTCGAAACGCCGGTTCTCACCGGAAACGAGCTCTTTGGCACGGTCTACCACAGCAGGGTTCATTCCGAGGCGAAGAGAAATTGCGAATGCGTTGGAACGGCCCGGCATTCCGATTAAAAGGCGATAAGTCGGGCGAAGCGTTGCTACGTCAAACTCGCAGCTGGCGTTCTCGACGCCGCTCGTCTGCAAGGCATAGGCTTTTAGCTCGGCATAATGCGTAGTTGCGGCGATTTTCGCTCCTTTGGAACGAAGCTCCTCCAGAATGGATTCCGCGAGGGCGGCGCCCTCTACGGGGTCAGTGCCGGCTCCCAGTTCATCGAGCAAGACAAGACTATGTTCATCCGCGCGCTGTATGATTTCTATTATATTCTTCATGTGTGCAGAAAACGTCGAAAGCGACTGCTCGATGCTCTGTTCATCGCCGATGTCGGCAAGCACCTGGGTGAAAACGGAAAGTTCGCTCCCTTCCGCCGCAGGAATCATCAAGCCGCACATCGCCATCAGCGTCAGAAGGCCGACTGTTTTGAGCGAAACGGTCTTACCGCCGGTGTTCGGGCCGGTGATGACAAGGGTATCAAAGGTTGTTCCAAGCTCGATATCCGTCGGGACAACCTTGTCTTTATCAATGAGCGGATGGCGCGCGCGGTGAAGGACGATTCTTCCCTTGTCGTTGAGTTTCGGCCGTGTTGCTTTCATGCGGTAGGCCAGCGACGCCTTGGCGAACACAACACTGAGCGACACCGCAAGGCCGTAGCTGCGCACAATCGTGTCCGCAAAATTGCCGGCTTCCGCAGAAAGCGCATAGAGGACGCGCTCCATCTCCTTTTTCTCCTGAGAAAGGAGCTCTTTGACGCGGTTATTTGCTTCCACGGCGCCCATCGGCTCAATAAAAACCGTTGAGCCGCTTGCCGAAGTATCGTGCACAAGGCCCGGAATCTCGGAGCGATACTCCGCTTTAACAGGCACAACAAAACGCCCTTCACGGATGGTTACAATCGGCTCCTGAAGGTACTTCTGGTAAGTGGCGGAATGAATCATCCGGTCAAGCACTTCGCGGGCTCGGGCGGACGATTGACGGATTTTCCTGCGGATTTCCGCAAGCGCGGGCGAAGCGTTGTCTGCCATCTCTTCTTCCGAGAGAATTGCTTCGCTGATTTGGTTTTCGAGGTACGGATTCGCCGTGATGAGGCTAAACCGCTCATCAAGGCAGGTTTTGACCCCTTCGCACTTATCGCGCCACTCCTTAATCCCGCGCAGGGTCCGAAGGACGGAGGCGATTTTCAACAGCTCCGCCATAGTGAGCATTCCGCCTGCCTGAGCGCGGTGAAGAGAATCCGTTACATTGGTAAGGCCCCCGAAAGACGGGGAACCGAAGCGCGCCATCAGGCCGAAAGCGTCGTCGGTTTCCTGAAGGAGGCGCTCCGCGTCGCTCGGCGACGGTTCTAGTTGCAATGCTGCCTGCGCAGCGTCTTCACATGCAGCCTGCTCTGCGAGCAGGTTCAGAATTTTATCGAGCTCAAGCGCTTTGGCGTGTTTTTTCCAATCGTACTGCATTTCAAAAATCCTTTCTCAAGGCTTGCCTGTATTTCTGCACGATGTATGGTGTAAAGTAATCAGCACCAATTCAGGCGGATTGTTGAGTCTGGGATATTTTCCCAGACCTGTGCTGACGATCAGTTGTTTGTTTTCCATGCGGTACAGCCCGGCGCTGTACTGCGGAAAAAATTTACGCTCCGGAGACAACAGTCCGCCGAAGTGCGGAATGCGAACCATTCCGCCGTGAACATGGCCGCTTAAGGTAAGCTCCGCGCCCCATTCCGCATAAGTATCAAAAAATAACGGATTATGGGCCAGCAGCACTGTAAACGAAGCATCATGCTGCCCGACAAGATTCTCCATCTGTTTTTTTGTAAACACGGCGGGTTTGCGTGAATCCCAATTTTTCCAGCGATAAAACCGCAACGGCACGCGTATGCCGCAAAACGTGATGTTCTCGCCGTTTCGCTCCAGTTTTTCCGAACGGTTGTTCAAGACATGAACTCCTCGTTCCCGCAATTCTCGAATGAAAAAGCGCCGATTCTTTGTAGACAGCTTTTGCTCATGGTTGCCGTATGCAAAATACACGGTACATTTCTTGCAGAGAGTTTCGGCAAGCCGGAACAGCGAGTGAAAATCCTGAATCCACTCATCCGCAAAATCCCCGGTGATAACGATTGCATCCGGCTTGAAGTCATTGATTCTCTGCACAAATTTCTGAACGCACTTCGGAGAAGGGTTCCCGTGCAGGTCGGATAATTGGGCAATGCGAAACCCATCAAACGAAGCTGGGATTTTTGCAGACGAAACTATATACTCGGAAGTACGCAGCATGGCATTTTCCGGGCATAACGGAGCGATGGAACGAAAAACGCGCTTGATGAGCTGTTTTTCTCCATACAGGGTATCATGATATGCAGCATACGGCCGTTTTGAAAAAGAAATTGATTTTTTCAAAAATATTCTCCCGCTGTAATTGTGTTATTCTAAAATTTTTTATAGCAAATAGTAAAGGCGCAAAACACTGTGAGGAAACCTGCGCTTCACGATATTTTTGCCCCATTTGTCATCTGATGGTAAAAATCGAGTGTGGCAAATCCGCGCTGAAGCGTTTCCAACACATAGTGTTCCGAGGCGGCAGACAATTCCTTTGCGGCCTCCTCCGAAACACGGAAGGAAAAGAGCTTATCAAAATCGGCATAAACCGTGTGGCGCAAAGCAGTCATGGCTCCGGGATGGAGCAAATACATCGGTTCCGGCTGCTGCTTACCGCAGCAATTGCCGCACAGAATTCTTCCGCTCCTCGGCAGGAAATACATGGTTTCCGATTCGTAGCACCCGCAATCCGCGCAGCAGATGAGGTTCGGCATATAGCCGGCAAATGACATCATCCGCATCTCCACGGCTGCCTTGAGCACCGCTTCGGGTCTCATATTTTTACTCAAAAAGTACATCGCGTTTAGCAGAAGGCGAAGGAACATCTCCGCTTCGGAATCCTGCGGAGCGAGGACAACGGCCAGTTCGCAGAAATACTGGGCAAGCGAAAGGCGCCCAATATCCTCTCGAAGGCCAAAAAAGACTTCGATTGGCTGGGCGTCGTCAATTATGTAACTATCCCGCCCTTCAAAAATGGAAAAGCGGGAATAAGTAAAAAGTCTTGTAGCGGAAAGCCGGCCAGAACCGGCTCGCCTCGACTGGCGAACGAATGCACGCAAAATGCCTCGTTCCCCCGTCAGGACTGTGACCAGGCGGTCTCCTTCACCCACGCGTTTCTCCGAAACCACCAGGCCCCGGGCGTCGATCTTCATTCTGGTCCTCCCGTTTTGACTGTGCCTGTTGGGATTTTGCCTTGCACTGTGTGTACGTCAGGTAATCGCGTACCGTTCCGGTACGGCGGAAAACATCCCAGGCTGTCTTTTCGTCCATAGCTAACCGCTCCTCTGTAAAAACCGGTGTTACCCGGTTGAATCTTTCCGGTAACAAGTATTTGCAGAGGAGGCGTTTCTATAAGAGGTAATTGTATGAATAGAAACCATAATATTACATATTTTGCTGTTTGTATTTCAGCGAAATATGTTTTCAGCTGTCGAAAGCGGAGCTATCATATCCCATTGCTCTGAGCGCAGCTTCCCGGTTTCTCCAGTCTTCTTTGACCCTGACCCATAGTTTTAGATTGATTTTACACCCGAAAAAGCGTTCCATATCCTCGCGGGCATAGGTGCCGATTTTTTTCAGCATGGAACCGTTTTTGCCGATGATGATACCTTTGTGGGATTCCTTTTCGCAGTAGATAACCGCAGAGATATCGGTGATTCCGCTGCCGTCATCCCTCGCCGACATACGCTCGACGACAACGGCGACTCCGTGAGGAACTTCACTGCTCAAGAGGCGGAGAATCTTTTCTCGGACGATTTCACCCGCAAGGACGCGCTCCGGCTGATCCGTCAGGGCATCGTCGTCAAAGAAGTGAATTTCCGGATGAGCAAGCTTCTTGAGCTCTTCGGTGAGTTCGTCAATTCCGTCGTTCTTAACAGCCGAAACCGGAACAACCGCCTCAAACGGATAGAGGGAAGAAAGCTCGGCAATCTGCGCCATTAGGACAGATTTATCGGCCAAGAGGTCAATTTTGTTGATGGCAAGCACCGCCGGAATTTTCTGTGCCTGAAACCTTTGAATCAGCTCCCGCGAAGACGGGGAAACCTTCCTGCCCGCTTCTTCCACCAGCAAGCAGGCGTCCACACCGGAGACGGACTCCAAAACCGACTTGACCATGTATTCTCCGAGACGGTTGCGCGGTTTCAAAAGTCCGGGTGTGTCGATAAAGACCAATTGGGTTTCCGCTTGTGTCAGCACGCCCATGATGCGGGTGCGTGTTGTCTGCGGTTTATGAGAAACAATGGCAACCTTCGTGCCAAGCAGTGCATTGAGAATTGATGATTTGCCGACATTCGGCCGCCCGACAATGGAAATAAACGCTGTTTTTTGTTCCGGTGATTCAGCCACGGTGTTTCCCTCTTTCTGCTTTTTTTCGGAAGAGCTTGTCCTTTACGCCAAGTGGACCTAACTCAATAAAAATCAGGCTGATCGCCGTCGCTGCGGCAACAAGAACTATCATGCCCGGGTTTTCGCAAAAATAAGTCAGCATAAGCTGAAAACTCTCAGGCTTCCAGAACAGGCAGACCGCAACGCCCAGTGAAAAAAGGGCGCCCATCAGAACGGCACCTGACGCAAGGTCCTTAATTTTGCGGATGCCGGGATCATAGTGCTCCGCCATGCGGTTGCAGATGGTTTCTGCCGAGGTATTCAGCAGTTCACCCATGAAAACAGCCGCAAAGGTAAGAAAAAGCACGGCGTATTCTGTTCTGTTCAAATGAAAAAAGAACGAAAAAGCGAACACATATAGTGCGACGACAATGTGTATCCGCATATTTCGTTCATGATTGATGCAGTAACCGATTCCTCGGAAAGCACAACGAAAACTGTTCAAAAACCGCAAGTTCTATTCCTCATCTTCTTCAAGTACATAACTGCTTGTGCTCGGCAGGCCAAGCTCCGTCATGACTAGTTCTTCTTTCTCGCGCATATGAACCCTTTCAATGCCACCCTGCTCATGGTCATAGCCGAGAAGATGCAGCATGGAATGGGCTGTGAGATAACCGACCTCGCGCTCAAGGCTGTGGCCGTAGCGTTCTGCCTGCTCCACAGCTTTTTCCATGGAAATCACGATATCTCCGAGAATTTTTGCACCGGTTGAGTGGTTTATGTCGTAAACTCCGTTCTCTCCCATTGGGAAGGACAAAACATCGGTAGGCATGTCCTTATTGCGATACTGCAAATTCAGCTTGTGGATCTGCTCATTGTCAACGAAGACCACACTGACCTCCGCAGGTCCCTCAAACTTCTCCATTCTAAGTACGGCAGTACAACAGCGCCGCACAAGCATCCTAAGGCCCGTCGGTATTTTGACTGCCTTCTGCCTGTTATCAATAATCACCTTGACTTTTTCCATGGTAATCACCGCCCCGCTTCTTCATATTTCTCATAAGCTTTTATGATTTCCTGCACCAATCTGTGGCGGACAACATCTTTTTCCGTAAAACGAATCTGCGCAATGTCATCAACATTCCTCAGAATATGCAGGACATGTTTCAGGCCGGAACGTTTGCCGTCCGGTAGATCAATCTGCGTAACGTCTCCTGTAATAACCATTTTGGAACCGAACCCAAGCCGCGTAAGAAACATCTTCATCTGTTCCGGCGTAGTGTTCTGAGCCTCGTCGAGAATGATAAAGCTGTCGTCCAACGTTCTTCCGCGCATATAAGCAAGCGGTGCAACTTCTATGTTGCCGCGCTCAACATACTTCTGGTATGTTTCGGCCCCCAGCATATCAAACAACGCGTCATAAAGAGGGCGCAGGTAAGGATCGACTTTCTGCTGTAAATCTCCGGGAAGAAAGCCGAGTTTTTCACCCGCCTCCACGGCAGGGCGAGTCAAAATAATCCTGCTGACCTGCTGTGCGCGGAAAGCCTTGACGGCAAGCGCCACGGCAAGGTAGGTTTTACCCGTTCCGGCCGGCCCGATGCCGAATGTTATGGTATTGGACTCGATTGCCGTGCAATAGCGTTTTTGACCAAGCGTCTTTGGCTTAACCGGTTTGCCTTTTGACGTCAGGCAGATGCAGTCGCCTGCAAGCGCCTCGATTTTCCGTTCGTTTCCTTCGCGAACCAGTTCAAAGCAATAGCGAACATTCTGCTCGTTTATTATCTCACCGCGGTTTGCCAAAGCAATCAAGCTTTTCAATGCGCGCACGGCTTGTTCTACGTCTTCCGGTTCCCCGGAAACTTTCAGTTCGTTGTCGCGGCAGACAATTTCAACATGGTACTGCTGCTCAACCAGACGGATATTTCCGTCAAAGCTGCCAAACAGGGCAGCTGTCTGGTTATCATCTTCAATATTTATCTTTTCTTCAAACATCCCATCACCTGAACGGTTTGAGCCGCAGCAATAAAATCTGATTCCGGCGATACCGGAATGATTCCATTATACCACGAACACAAAAAACCTTCTACGAAATTAATAGCAATATTATATACAAAATTTTATGAATCTTTTATGAATATCGGCGATTCCTTTGCAATATTTTCTTCGCATACCAATAATACGCTTTCTTCGAGCATGTCATTTCCCCATTTTTCATTGATTTTTGAGGAAATAACCTTACCAGAAGGAAGAATTTCTTTCGTCTTGCGTTCCACTTCCTTTTTGGCAAGAGCCCGTGTTTCGTCTTTCGTCAACATCGTTTCCGCAATCTGAGCTTCCGACCATTCTTCTTCGTAGATGCCGAGCGGGAGCAGCACGCCGAACATAGAAATTCTGGACTGTGACCGCGACACGCTCCACCCAGCCCCCGGTTTTCTTTGAAAGGTAAGTGGAAACCGTGCATTAAATATATCGAGATTTCGACGGTAAACTTTATTCCCCGTAAGCACCGTTTTTTTCTGTTTCTGCTGCACCCGAACCGTAAAGCTATGCTTTGTTTCGGCTATGATTTCGGCGGAGGCATGGGTCAGCGTACTGCCGCCGGTCTGGTCGACTACGACGGAATCTACCAAGAGCTGATCCTTAACAACCGCGTCTCCCTTTTTTACAAGCGGGGTTCCGGCGTAAACTTTCATGGAAATAATCTGACCGGTTTCGGAAGCCTTGATGTTGCAGATGCTTTTTAGGTCTGCGATTTTCGGCTTCTCCACTTTTTTCTGAACGACGACTTCCGCCCTACACCCTTGCAGATTAACGCTCATCCACCGGATTTCCGGAAACTTCAGCATAATTTTCTGTGCCAGCGCCCTTGGATCAATGGAACTTCTCCACGTTCCCGGAGAAAGCCCCTCGGCAGCCAGAGCTTTTTCAAGCTGCGCGGCAGGATAGGGAGAATCTCCGGTAATCTCCACACACCACACCCGCAGGGAAAGAATGAAAGCGATGATGAGAAACGCTGCCGCCCCAGCCCAAAGGCCCATGTGCCCACGTGTCTTGTACAGCAAAAACGGAAGGCCATGTTTTTCGCGGATTTTCAGGCGGCAGCCGGCTCTGCGGGCAAGCGGCCGCAAAGCCCGATATTTGCGCGCCGCGACACAGGCTCCCATATTCTTGCCTGCGCGGATATCCCACAGATAGATGCCTTTTCTGGCACAGGCGGTATAAAACCGTTCCGGGCTGCCTCCATGAACGCGGAAACGGACATAGCCGATCAGCCAGCGAGTCAGATTAAGTGAAAGCATGGAACACCTCAGTCCAGAAATTCAATTCCTGTGATGTAGCCGGTTACAACAAGAGCATCAGCCGTTAAGCAGCGGATGGTAAGGCCCCTTCCGGTAAAGCGGACGACATGGTTCGGCGTGCGGACGCGGACAACGGTCTCGTCGTATTCCAGGACGCCGCCGCATCCTTCCACGACTGCTTCGCGGTTTCCGTTCAGTTCCATATGTGACTGTATGGAAAGCCCGGACATTTCAAGCATTTTCCCCGGCCTGCGCATCCTACCCCACCTCTCGGTAAATGCTATGCGGCGGAATGAGGAATTATCCGTTCCGCATATATATGGCTGAATCAATAGTTTGGACCGGCTGCGTTCTTTACAGGCGGTTGCAATCAATGAGGTGGTTCTGTGGGTAAAAGTTCGGGTTTGCTGCTTGCGGCTGTACTGACGGCGGCGTGCGCTCTGCTGATCTTTCCGGCTCAGGCGGCGCAGGGAGCAAGAAACGGCGTGGAGTATTCACTCAACATCCTGCTTCCTTCCCTTTACCCGTTTATGGTCCTCTCGGTTTTCGTCGTGAAATGCGGGCTCGCGGAAAAACTCGGCGCCGTGCTCGAAAAGCCGACGCAGGCATTGTTCCACCTCCCCGGCAGCGCGGCTGTCTCCGTCGTGATGAGCGTCATTGGAGGCTACCCCGCCGGAGCGCGTTCCGCGGCGGCGCTTCGCTCAGAAGGCCTAATTACGGATAAGCAGGCAGAACAGATGATGTATTTCTGCGTCAATGCGGGGCCATCGTTCGTCATTACGGCTGTCGGCATCGGATTTCTCGGGAATGCGCAGGCGGGAGCTGTTCTGTTTGCTTCTCAGCTGATTTCCTTTTTGATTATGGGGATTCTCTCCGGTCTGCCCGCGCGGCGGAAGAAAGATACTGCTCGCGATGCTGCGAAACGGAACACGACACAGCACGGGACCGCGGAGGCATTTATCGTTTCTGCCGCAGATGCAGCTTACTCTACGCTGATGATGTGCTGCCTTGTGATTTTGTTTGCCGCAGGAATGAACCTGCTGCGGATGGCGCTGACTTCGCCCGTTGTTTCCGTTTTCTGTTCCGCGGTTCTCGAAGTGACGGGCGGCTGTGCTGACCTCGCCCGCACCGGAGCACCTCTCTGGTGTTTTGCGCTTGCGATGGGTTGGGGCGGAATCTGTGTTCATCTGCAAGTGATTGCCTGCCTCGGCTCGATACAGATTCGCAAAGGCCGTTTTGCTCTCTGCCGCCTGATACAGGGATGTATTTCGGCTCTGGTCTGCTGGTGCCTGACACAGCTTTTTCCCCCGTGTGCCGAGACTTTTACAAACACTTACGAACCCATTGTTGGCGCCACCTCCGGCTCCATTCCCGCGGCGGCAGCGCTTGCCCTGCTTTGCGTCGTTCTGCTGTTTTCCATGCCGCATCAAAAGCTGGAAATTGACGATACAAAATGATATAATTCTTTTAAGATTGAACCCACAAAATTTTTTACAGGGGATGAATTCATGTTCAAAAGAAAAAAACTTTTTGGAAATAAAATTGAACCTGACTGCTCCCTGTGTTATTATGCCGATGAAAATAAATGCGGTACCGACAAGAAGCCCTGCAGCCGCTTTCGCTATGACCCGCTCAAGCGTACACCTGAAAATCCTCCTCCGCTCCGCCATTTCAGCAAAGATGATTTCGAGCTGTAAATTCCAACAGAAAAGGAGGCCGCATTTTAAGTGGTCTCCTTATTTTTTCTTATTCAGTTCATAACGCCGGAAAAAATAGAATCCATATCCTCCGTGACGGAGGCTTCAATCTGCCCTTGGGCAGCCATATCTTTCATGATGTTAATTGCTTTCCGATGCTCCATAGCCTTCCGGTACGGCCTATCCTCTGTTAAGGCCTGATAGATATCAACGCAAGCAAGGATGCGGGAATTGAAATCAAGATTGCTGCTGTCGCGCCCATAGGGATAGCCGGAGCCATTCAGTTTTTCATGGTGATTGGAAGCCCATTCGGTAATCTCTTCAAAGCCATCAATCCGCTCCAAAATTTTGCGGGTATAATACGGATGGGCCTGAATCATGCGGAATTCGTCCCTGCTAAGCTTTCCGGGCTTATCCAGAATCGAACTCGGTACAATCAATTTTCCCAAATCATGCAGGTCGGCTGCAACACGCATTTGCCAATACGTTTGCTCGTCAAATTCATAATACTGGCAGATAAATCCGGTCTTTTCACTGATTCCCCGCGAATGAGAACCGGTAAACGGCGACTTGGCGTCGATGATTCGGCTGAAAATCTGAGAAATCTCGCGGAGCTTTCGGAAGTCAAACTCACGGCTCACTTTAGGCTGCATCGCAACAAGCGCCCGCTGTACAAACATATCATTCAGGTCGAGCCAAAACTCCACATTGGCGCTCAGTTCCAGAGCCGCTTCACACAAATCCGGATCAAACATATGTACATTCTGGACGATGGAATCCATAACTTGATCCGTTCCCATACCGCTGGAATACCAAATTGCCATCAAGTCCGCCAGATGGATGATTCGTGAAAAGATTGGAATCTTGTTGCCTGCAATGCCGAAGAATCCGCTTCCGTCGTAATTCTCGTGGTGATAAAGAATCACGTTTTCACGCTTCATCAGGAACGGAAAGTTCGCAAGATTTTTTTCACCCTCGATGCAGTGCAAAGGCATTGCCTCAACCGCACCACTATCTGTACTAATAGTAACTCCTTTATCCTTCATCTTGCGAAGAGAAGCCATTACGCCGTTATCATGAAGGAGTGAATAGGAAATTAAATCGAAAAGGCTAGACTCAGAAAAACCGATTTTCTTCGCAAGGCGCGCAGAAATATACGCAACACGCATTCCGTGATTGGAATGTGTTGGCAAAATTTCTTTTTCAGCAAAATCCAATGTCCGTGATAAAGAAATTAGGAACTCATTGATATTCAGCAACAAATGATCACACGCTTTACTTGAAAATTTTGTATACAAAAATTCGTATATTTGTTTTATTATAACAGAAATGGCGACTGTGATTTTTTACAATAAAGAAAAATACATGATTTACGGCAAAATTTTCTTGAATTTTTGGTATTTATTATTAAACAATTAAGGAATGCTATTTTGTTTTTTATTAAATTTTGTTGTTTTTACGCTTAATTTTCCTTACGCTTTCCGATGTGCTGCAAAGATAAAAAACGGAAGGAGAAAACGGCATGAACCGTATTGAAGCGAACATACAATCCCGATTATTTGGATTGCAGGACCTAAACTACCGCAGCTTTCAATGCAAGTTGATTCCGACTGTTGCACCCGAAAACGTAATTGGCGTTCGCACCCCCGAACTGCGTAAGATTGCAAAAGAACTTTCCGGAACAACAGAAGCAAACGAATTTCTGAAAATTCTGCCACACAAATATTATGAAGAGAACAACCTTCATGGCTTTCTCATTGATTTGATGACGGATTACGACCAGGTCATTGATTCCCTGGATAAGTTTTTGCCCTATGTGGACAACTGGGCCACCTGCGACATGATGTGCCCCAAAGTGTTCAAAAAACATCTGCCGTCGGAACTGCTCGAAAAAATTCGCGAATGGCTGAAGTCGAGTCACACTTACACGATTCGCTTCGCCATTGAAATGCTAATGACTTTTTACCTGGGTGACCTCTTTCTTCCGGAGTACCCGGAGATGGTTGCGGCAGTAAGGTCCGAGGAATACTATGTAAAGATGATGATTGCATGGTATTTTGCGACGGCACTGGCGAAACAATATGACGCTGTTCTCCCGCTCCTCGAGCAGCACCGTCTGGAAACGTGGACCCATAACAAAGCGATTCAGAAGGCGATTGAAAGCTACAGAATCACGGATGAGCAAAAAGCTTATCTCCGGACTTTGAAGGTGAAGGATTAAATAAGCCATAGATGAAAGGCTGCAGATGATAAATCTGCAGCCTTATTTCTTTATTGATTCTGGCCCATGACGTCGCTTGCCCCGAGCTTAACATCCCTTTTCTTGAAATCAAAATTCCTGAAGTATTTTACATTCTGCGGTGTACCCTGCGCCGGCGGGAATTCATAGCCGGGGTAACGGACTACCGGGCAGGTCTCTTTTTTCAGCTTGCTGATAAAATCATCCGGAAGGTTCAAAATACTCTGAATGACTTCCTTCGGGGTATTTGCCATCCACTGGGCAAGCGAGACGTCCGAATAGTGGTCGCTGTTGAAGAATTCCAGATAAATCAGTTTTTCGTTTCCGGTATTTTGAACATAGTGGAAACCGCCCACCGGCACATAGCCTACGTCGCCCGCCTGATAATTGAACGTGCGTGCCTTCGGCCCGGGCATAAATACCGTCATCCGAGCCTGCCCCTGGATATAATACTGGAATTCATCATTATTGGTATGCCAATGGATCTCGCGCATGGCACCGGGCTCTACCTCAACCATAGCGCAAGAAACAGTTTTGCAGGCAGGGAAATTCCTTTGGTCCAGAATACGGATGCTACCGCCTTCCCCCATAATGGGTTTGACGTTAATCAGTTCATGCTTGTACGTGTTCGGAACGGTTCCATACGGTGACTGAATGGTCTGGGATTCAATCGGCCCCGGGTCGCCGCCATCGGTAATATAGACTTCTTCCTTCGGTATTTTGTCAAACACGGACTCCGGACACCCGAAATTCGCCGACAAAACATCTTTTGGCAGATGGGAGAACAGCTCGCTGATTGAAAACGTATTGTTTTCGGAATAAGTGCCTTTATCAAAAAGCATCAAGAATTCGCAGCCCTCATGAAGCCCCTGAATGGAATGCGGAATATTCTTCGGAAAAATCCATCCCTCACCGGGTTTACAGTCCGCAATAAAATTGCGGCCCATTTCGTCAACGGCTGTCACGCGGGCGCCACCGACCAGCACAAAACCAAATTCCGACTGCTGGTGGGAATGCATTTCCCGAACGCCCGGAGAAAGGTTCATATCAACGATGGCAAATGTGTCTGATACCGGAAGTTCGCGCTTTGTGATTTCGCGCGACCACCCGCCCGGCTTGATTTCAACATGAGTGTCTGAAAAAGAAAACTTCAGGTTCGGCAGCAGGCCGTGGTCTGTTGCCGGAGGTACAAGCATATCGGGCGATTGCTCATCTCTCTGCAGGTTCCTAGGCCCCAGGTCAAGAGCACCTGCCCCGTCGCTCCGAATCGGTTCCGGCCGGTTCGCCGCTTTCAGCTGGTCCAGTTTTTCCTGCATTCTTTCAAAATACCGTCGATCCATCTACATTCCTCCTAAGCTCTCGCTTTTTTCTTAGTTATCCCCATTTTTTGGCGGTTAATCATAGAAGGGAATGGAGATCACTAAGAATCGGAATCTTCGCGCACGATTAAGAAAGGCACAAAAATTTGTGCTGTCCGTTCTAATAATTTGTAATCCGTTTTATATAATTTTATTGACAAGTTATTAATTTATCGTTATACTTTTTTCAAGAATCGAGGTGACGTTCGACTTGTCAAAAAATGTTTACAGTATCGTGCTGATGGACGAAATTGTGGAGGCAATCGACAAGCTAGCCTATGAGCAATGTACCAGCCGCAGCGGGCTGATCAACCGAATTTTGGCTGATTATCTTTCCTGCCCCACGCCTGAGAGCCGCATCCGCGATATTTTCAGCTGTATGGAAGAAATGTTCGCCGGCCTTGACAGCTTTCAGTTCCGTGAGCAGCCGAGTGAAAGCATGGTTACGATTCGCAGCGCCCTGCATTACCGTTACCGGCCAACGGTGCGATATCTGCTTGAGCTTTACCGAGAAACCGGTGATTATCTCGGCGAGCTACGCGTTTCTTTCCGAACGCAGAACCGCGAGCTTCTGGAACTCTCAGAAGATTTCTTCCGCTTCTGGGCGGAGCTGGAGAGCGAGGTTGTCGCAGGCCGGTTCCCGGAAGGAAGAATTCCATGCTCCATAGAGCCGGGACGCTTTATCCGCCGCCTTCTTCGGCCGGGCAACGAAAACAGCGTTACCTGCGAATCTTTGGCACGAACAATCCTCGATTATATCCGTTTGTTCGACGATTCCATGAAAAAGTACTTTGCAGACGAAAGCGAAGCAGCAAAAAATCAAATTGCAAAGAATTATTTGAAACGGCTGAACAGAAATGATGTTCTGTAAGCTGACCTCATAAAGGAGGGGTTTTATGGATACCCAGAAATTCACACATAAATCGCTGGAAGCAATTCAGCAGGCGCAGACGACAGCTCTGGAAAACAACTGCATGCAGATTGAACAGGAGCATCTGGCAGACGCGCTGCTGCGGCAGGAAAACGGATTGATTCCCCAGCTGCTCACCAAGATGGGGCTGGACTCCGGTGCTGTGCTTCGCGCTGTGGAACAGCAGGTCAAGAAGCTGCCCGCCGTGACCGGCCCCGGACGCGAGCCGGGAAAAATCTACATTTCTCCGGATGTAGACGCTGTTCTCGTCGAAGCGGAAAAACAGGCCGAACGCATGAAAGATGAATACATTTCCGTGGAACACATCATGCTTGCAATGATTGAAAAGCCGAATTCTGCGATGCGCAGTGTGTTCGAGCGTTTCGGCATTGACCGCAATCGCTTCCTGCAAGTGCTTTCCACCGTGCGCGGGAATACGCGCGTCACAAGCGACAGTCCGGAGGAAACTTACGATGCGCTTGCAAAATACGGCCAGGACCTAGTGGCACTTGCCAGAAACCATAAACTTGACCCGATTATCGGCCGCGATGATGAAATCCGAAGCGTAATACTGATTCTCTCACGGAAAACGAAAAACAACCCTGTGCTCATCGGTGAACCGGGCGTCGGCAAAACGGCGATTGCTGAAGGTCTTGCCCAGCGCATTGTGCGCGGCGATGTACCGAACAGTCTTAAGGACCGCAAGGTCATCTCGCTGGATATGGGTGCGCTCGTAGCCGGAGCGAAATACCGCGGCGAATTTGAAGAGCGGTTCAAGGCCGTTTTGAATGAGGTAAAAAAGAGTGAAGGCCGCATTATTCTGTTTATTGATGAGCTGCACACCATTGTGGGTGCGGGCAAAACGGAAGGCAGCATGGATGCGGGCAACCTTCTGAAACCGATGCTTGCCCGCGGTGAACTGCACTGCATCGGTGCGACAACGCTCAACGAGTACCGCCAGTACATTGAAAAAGACGCGGCTCTCGAACGCCGCTTCCAGCCCGTCATGGTCGAGGAGCCCTCCGTGGAAGACACCATTGCCATTCTGCGCGGTCTGAAAGAGCGCTACGAAGTGTTTCACGGAGTAAAAATTCAGGACCAAGCTTTAATTTCGGCGGCGACGCTGAGCAACCGTTATATCTCGGACCGTTTCCTGCCCGACAAGGCAATCGACCTTGTAGACGAGGCGTGCGCAATGGTCCGCACGGAAATCGACTCGATGCCGGTAGAACTGGACGAAATTTCCCGCAGAATCATGCAGCACGAAATTGAGGAAGCGGCTCTGAAAAAAGACACCGATCCTCTTGCACAGGAGCATCTGAAATTGATTCAGAAGGAGCTTGCGGACGAACGTGCACAGCTGAAAGAACGCAAGGCAAAATGGGAAAACGAAAAGAACGCAATCAGCAAAGTGCGCAAGCTGCGTGAGGAAATTGAGCAGGTCAACGCGGAAATTGAAAAGGCAGAGCGCGTTTATGACCTGAACAAGGCTGCCGAACTGAAATACGGCAAGCTACCTGCACTGACAAAAGAACTGAAAATTGAAGAAGAAAATGTAGAAAAGGCGCAAAGCGAAGATTCTCTGCTGCATGACCGTGTAACGGACGAAGAGATTGCGAAAATCGTAGCCAAATGGACGGGTATCCCCGTTGCACGGTTGATGGAAAGCGAACGGGAAAAGCTGCTCCGCCTCGAAGATATTCTCCATGAACGCGTCGTTGGGCAGGACGAGGCCGTAACAAAAGTGTCCGAAGCGATTCTCCGTTCACGCGCAGGAATCCAAGACCCGAATCGCCCCATCGGTTCGTTCCTGTTCCTCGGGCCGACCGGCGTCGGCAAAACGGAGCTGGCAAAAGCCCTTGCTCAGGCACTGTTCGACGATGAAAAGAACATGGTCCGCATTGACATGACGGAATACATGGAGAAATTCTCGGTATCGCGGCTCATTGGAGCACCTCCGGGCTACGTCGGCTATGAAGAAGGCGGACAGCTTACCGAAGCGGTGCGCCGTCACCCCTACTCGGTCGTTTTGTTCGACGAAGTGGAAAAGGCTCATCCCGATGTATTCAACATTCTTCTGCAGGTTCTCGACGACGGGCGAATCACGGATTCTCAGGGACGCACGGTCGACTTCCGCAACACCATCATTATTCTGACCTCGAACCTCGGCTCCAGCTATATTCTCGATGGCATTGACGAAGCCGGAAACATCAGCGAGGAGGCAAAAAATCAGGTCAATGGTCTGCTGAAAAAGCAGTTCCGCCCCGAATTCCTCAACCGACTCGATGAGATTGTGTTCTACCGTCCGCTCCAGCGCAATGAAATTTACAAGATAATTGACTTGCAGGTTGCTGACTTACAGCGCCGTCTGCAGGAAAAGCAGCTAAACGTGGAACTGACCGACGCGGCGAAAGAGTTCATCATGGAAAGCGCTTTCGACCCTGTATACGGCGCAAGGCCGCTGAAGAGGTTCATTCAAAGCCGTGTGGAAACGCTGATTGCAAAGAAAATCATTGCAGGCGGTATTCTCCCCCGCACGGTGCTCAAAATCGACGTAAGCGACGGACACCTGACGATAAGCGAAAAGCCGCAGATTGCTGCCGCAGAATAAAATTGCACTCAGGCATCTACCGTAGCGTGAAAAGAAACGGAGCAGCCGTTCCGAAATGGAACAGTTGCTCCGTTTTACTATGGAAATGATTTGTCAGACGTTTTCGCCCTCTACTTGCGCAACTTCTTCTTCGGGAGCATCTGCGTAGTCGTTTGCCAGATGGAATTTATCAATGAGCCAGAAGATAAAGCCAAGCAGCATAGCGACGCATGCACCGAGGGACATACCTTTGAGCTGTACCTGGCCAATCTGAATGAATGCGCCTGAAAGTCCCGTTACCAGCACAACGCTCGACATGACAAGGTTGCGCGAACGGCTGTAATCGACCTTCTGTTCCACGAGCAGGCGCAAACCGGAAGCCGCAATCATTCCGTAAAGCAGGAAGCTTACGCCGCCCATTACCGGGCCCGGAATGGACTGAATCACAGCGGAAACCTTGCCAAAGAAGGCAATTACCATCGAAATCACGGCCGCACCGCCAATGACCCAGACACTGTAAACACCTGTCATCGCCATGACGCCGATATTCTCGCCGTAGGTCGTCGTCGGGACGGAACCTACTAAACCAGACAGCATAGTGGAAACGCCGTCGCCCAAAAGCGTGCGGTCAAGGCCCGGGTCTTTGAGAATGTCACGGCCAATGATTTTTCCTGTGACGATCTGGTGGCCGATATGCTCGGAAACGACAACCACCGCTGCCGGAAGGATGACCGAAATTGCCGTCCAGTTAAACTTTGCCGGCTGGAAATTCGGAACTGCGAAGATCGGAGCCTGGTCCACCAGTTGCCAATCCACAAGTCCGAAGCAGGCGGCTGCAATGTAGCCTACAACAATTGCAATCAAAATCGGAATTACCGCAAAGAAGCGGCGGAACAATACATTTCCGAAAACTGCCACGCAAAGTGTAATCAGGAAAACAGCAACCTTTTTGGGGTCGATTTGCGTGTAGGTATCCGTAAGGATCAGCCCGCCCATTTCAGCGGCGTTTCCGGCAAGTTCGAGACCGATTAATGCAACGACCGCTCCCATGGCCGCAGGCGGAAGAATGACGTCAATCCATCTGGTTCCGCAGAAATGAATGATGAGTGCTACCAAACAGAATACAGCACCGGTCACGACAAATCCGCCGAGTGCGTAACTGTATCCCAATCCTTGGGTTGCTATAACAATTCCGGCAGGTGCAATAAAGGCAAAGCTAGAACCAAGATATGCCGGGGCTTTGCCCTTTGAAATCAGAAGATAAATCAGTGTGCCGACGCCGTTCATGAAAAGCACAACGGCCGGGTTAATGCCGATAAGGTTCGGCACGAGCACCGACGCGCTGAACATGGCAAACATGTGCTGCAGACTAAGCGGGATTGCTTCCAGAATGGGGGGTACTTCTTCGACCTGAATGATTTTTTTCTTCATTTTCTTCTCTCCTCATCTCTGTCTTTATCTATCTTGAGTTTTCCTAGAAAAACTCAAAAAAAAAGCCCGCCCGATGCTGAAATACATCGGTGTGAGCTTTTTTGTTATGTTGTGCCGGCCCGTCGGAACGAGGATTTCGGGGCCCCGCAAATGGGGCAAACCCAATCTTCCGGCAATTGTTCAAATGGAATAGCGGGATCGTTATAAACATATCCGCAAATGGTGCAGACCCAACTTTCGGAATTTGACTCCTTTTTCGGACTATCCTCCCTATAAGTAGGAGCATTTTTCGGAGCACGGCCTTTAATCACGCGATGATAATACTCATATGTCATCGGTTTGCCTTGAACGGTATCGCTGCCTGCAACCACTTCCGCCAAGTAAATAGTATGAGATGCGGTTTCCACGCTGGAAACCACTTTACAGAGGAACCAACAACAAATATTTTCCTCAATAACAGGAACACCTTCCGCGAGAACACGGTAATGAATGTTCTTGAGCTTATCTGTGTCACGTCCGGAACTGAAACCAAGAGCTCCAATAACCGCCCCGGAGGTATCTTCCGAAAGAACGGAAACTGTGAAAATACCTTCCTCGCGAATGCACTCGTTACTGAAATTGTTGTGACTCATGCTGACAGCAATAATATTGGGATTATAAGCAACCTGCTGAACAGTATTGACAATGCAAGCAGAAACTTTATTCCCGCGTTTCACGCCGATTGCATACATGCCGTAGGTTAGTATATTCAGTACATCGACTGTCAAGCATAATTCCTCCTTCAAGGCATTTTTTCTATTATAACGCGCAGTGCGCCAAATAGCAAGAGATTTTACATATTCTTGTAAATTTCTGAGGCCAAACCATCTTCCTTCCGACTCTCATTAACCGCATCGCCGTTTCCGCTGACAGACGACTGCGGGATTTTCTTTTTATAATATCGCAGGAGCTTCAGATATTCCGCCGCTTTCTTCATACCGCGCAAGGCCGCCTGTTCCCAAAATATTTCGGCCTGTCTGCGGTCCCGCTGGACCCCGATGCCATAATAGCAGCACTCGCCAAGACGGTTCAGCGCTTCACCGCTGCCGTGACCGGCTGCCTTAAAATACCAGTGCAGCGCCTGCTCCATATCTTTTTGCCCGCCGACGCCTTCCTCCAAGCACTGAGCGAGCAGAAACTGCGCGCGCGAATCTTCCAGCAAAGCTGCTTTTTTCAGCCAAAAAACCGCTTTGGCGCCATCCTGCTTCACGCCACGGCCCAAAAGGTAGCATTGTCCAAGGTTGCACGCCCCTCCGGCGCAACCCTGCTCCGCCGATTTTGCAAACCAGTATGCTGCTTTGCTGTTGTTTTGTTTTACTCCGTTTCCATCGCGGTATATGACACCGAGGCAGTTCTGTGCATCGGCATAACCCTGGCGAGCAGCCTGCAGAAACCAATGTGCTGCCTTGCGGACGTCTTTTTTCGCTCCCAACCCGTAGCTGTAACGGATTCCCAGATTGAACTGCGCCATCACATGGCCCCGCTGTGCCGCTTGAGTCCACCAGTATTCCGCTAGGGAGTAGTCCTGCTGAACACCGCGCCCCGAATAATAGCACAAAGCGAGCCTGTTCTGCGCGTCCAGGTGTCCTTTGCTCGCGGCCCTTTGGAACCAAAACGCCGCCTTCTCATAATCACGCGTCACATCTTCTGCGGTTTCATAGACAAGGCCAAGCTTGTAGCAGGCGGCTGCATCCCCGTTTTCTGCCTCATTCTGAAGCCGCTTGAGTTCCAGCACATTTTCGGGGATGGATGCTTTGCCAAGGACGCAAAGAAAGCAGAAAACGACAAAATCGGTTTGTTCCGCTGTCCAGCAATATTCATTGCTCATCCGGACTCGGAAATGCCTGCGAATTTCCTCCCAATCGGAAGGATTTTCCTTCAGTTTCTGAAATATACCCTCCCGGAACGCGAGACTCAGCAAGTGGAGTTCTCCCTTAAATTCTCCTTTTGCAAAGTCTTTGAAAAGCGCGGTGAAAAGGCGTTGATTGGAAAAGACTTCTTCGCCTTTTGTTTCCTTAATCTTGTTGAGGACACCGACAACTGCCTGATTCATCTGTTCACCTTCAGATGGATTTTCGCTTATCCGAAAAGCTCGTCTCTGTGATTCCGGCGACGGAAAGGTCATCTCCGCTTCCGCGTTCTGACATATCGGCGAGAAAGCTTTTCAGCTCCGCCGACGTTTTCTTTTTTCTCCCAGCGGAGAACTGACGAATCACCTGATCCATAAAATCGGTGTAATACTCTCTGGAAGCGAAGGAATTCCGCACACCGTCCGTCGTCATGACAACAGCAGAAGGTTTCTCCAACCCAAAGATGTGGTGAAACTTATAATACGCATCCGGTTCACAGAGAGAAGTCGTTATATTCCCGATAAGTCCTTCTTCCTTCGGCACGAAAACCTTCTCCCCTTCACAGACGGCAAAGCAATCCCCGTCGCCGATCTGCAAACCGAACCAATAGTAGGGGGTTACCGCCGCGGCGATTAAAGTCGTTCCGTAGGCGGTCTCCACAAGTTGACCATTGCGCAGAAGCTCTCTGCGGTGTTCGGAGAGGGGCGAAAGCTCCTCCTCGCTGAATGGATGAGAAGCATAATGCGCTGCAACCTTCCGGTTCCAGCTCAAAATAATATTCTTTTTCAACTGCTCGAGCTTTGCATCGACCTCGCAGCTCAATAAGCCTCTACCTTCGCGCTTGACAAACTCACGCACTGCATGCAGCGCCGCAGACGCCGCCAACTGAGAGCCGACGTCGCTGCGAAAATACCGCTTGTCGCCATGCCCGTCCGCAACCGCTGCCGCCGCAGAGTCCCCAAAATGGGCGGAACAGGAAAAATCCTGACAGACCTGCTGCTTGCGCGTATGGGACGCTCCCCGCACCGTTACATGAAAATCAACAAGGCAGTGCGAAGGCACACGATAATCAGTTCCAGCCTTCATCCTCATCCACCAATGCGTTCTCAGGCTGCCATTCTTGTTCCTGCTGATTCAGCTGCTCGGTAAATGCTTCCTGACGGCTGGTTTGGCCCACAGGGCTGCTTTGGCTGCCGATTTTCGACGCCGTAACGGAGACAAGGCGAATCATCTTCATCAAGGCCTCCGGCGTATGGGCGCGGAGAACTGCTTCCTTTGTGCCGGTGAACTCTACCAAGACATCGTCGTTAATTTCACTTTCTTCCCCAATTGCAACCGCAACTTTAATGGCAGCACGGAACCAGTTGTTCTTTTTCAAATCTTCAAGTGCTTTTTCGTAATCGTCGGTCGGCTCTCCGTCCGTCATCAGAAAAATCGCCGGAGCATAGGAACCTTCGGCATCGCTCATGAATGCTTTGCGGGAAAGTTTTTCGCCCAGCATGCGGAATGCTTCTCCCAAATCCGTCAGGCCGTCCGCGTCAACGTAGGGCCACTCAAATTCACTGGCTGGTTTCGGCTCGTCATAAACCCACTTTGCCCCATTAGAAAACGTGAGCGCAGCAATTTTAATCTCAGCGTCAGCATTATCCTCGGAAATTGACCGAATCTCAGGCAAGACATTGAAGATTGCATCATTCACCGCACCGATTTTCTTTCCCGCCATACTTCCCGAGGTATCGACAAGGAAGAAGAGAACCATCGTACGTTTTGCAATTCCTTCGGTATTTTCAAACGGATTGGACATTTTATTACTTCCCTTCAGCAATTCAGCTCTGCGCGGTGTCAGGTAATTTCAGCCTGCACATCGCCGCCGAAATTAATTTTTACGTTTCTGAAAATCGGAAGAACTTCCTGCGGCAGAATGGTTCTTTCGGTTCCGTCCGGCATTTCAGCTTTCCAAGGCGCTTGGGACAGATTCCGAACGCCCCAGAGTGTTGGTTTTTTCTTGTTTCTTATAACCTCACCGGTTACTGTCCGACAATCTAGACTGCCTTTCTGCGTATGGCAGGCATAGAGGTGATTTCCCGGGCAAAGTGCCACAGAAAACTTCTGCACGTCCAGCCGCAGCGGGTGAACCAGTTCCGCTCCGCAGGAAAGGCAACGCAAGGATTCGTCTGCCCCGCCGCCGGTAGGAACGACAAAATTCTCACAGCCGCAGCCGCACGAGACAATCTCGTCACGCAGGCGGATAAACAGGCGCAGCCATTCATTGTCGGATACGCGGCGCTCTTTGCGGCGGATTCCCTCCGTAAACGAACGAATGAACGCTTCGCGGATAAATTCCGGGTAAAGAGGCCAAAGCACGATGGCATTGTTATGTACTCCGCGCACGGGGCGGTTGCTCCCATTCGACGGGTCGAAAATAAATACCGGAGAAGTTCCGTAATGCCGTACCTCATGCTCATCTGTCAGGCAGACGCTTTTGAGCACCTTCTCCCCCTCAAGCGGATGCGAAAGAAACAAAAGGAGAAATAGCATGACGGCAAGAGAGAAGTAATCCGACTGCATTCCGGGCTGCTCGCCAAGAACGACCTCCGGAGCCATGTAGCGGCATTTCCCCGCAATGCCGAGATTTACCCCGTAAGGGGCAACATTGTCGTTATCGCAGATGAGAACACTTCCGTCCTCCGGATTGATGAAGAAGTTGCCGTCGTTGAGGTCTTGATAGGACTTTCCCTGACGGTGCAGCGCCATAAAACTTTCCACAATATTCAGTGCCGCATTAACCCGAACCGAGTGCTTTACGATTCGTTGTTTCGCATTGAGAATATCGGTAAAGCTACAGTAATTCTTCGGCCGCAGCTTCATCAGGTAGCCGAAGCTGCCCTCCGTTTCCTCCGTCACGCACAGAGGCCACAGAAAAGAAGGCGCAGGGGCACCGTCCTGGATATTCTGCTTTAGATTTTTCAGGAACTCTTGCGGGCGTTTCAAGGAACCCGGAAAGAACCATTTCAGCGCATACTCCTGCCCGCAGTATTCCACGCGGTAAACGATTCCCTGGCCGCCTTCCCCAAGTTTCGACAGAATCGTGAGAAAGCCGCCGGAATCCGCGACTTTTATCTTATGTCCGGTTTCAAACTCCATTTCGGACATTCCTCTCTCGCAATTAGAATCGTTTTTTACAGAACTTTACGAAATTTTGGCAATACTATAATATATCACGATACCTTTTAAATGTCTATAATTCAAAAAACGCCCTGTGCCGTTTCGGCACAGGGCGTATAAAAGCAGCAAAAAGAATTATTTCTTGCGTTCTGCCAGAGCTTTTTTGACTTCTTCGGTGAAAAGCGGGATAATCTTCGTTGCGTCTCCGACAATGCCGTAATCGGCAACTTCAAAAATCGGCGCAGATTCATCCTTGTTAATGGCAATGATGACGTCGGATTCTTCCATGCCGGCGAGGTGCTGAATCGCACCGGAAATGCCGCAGGCGATATAGAGGTTCGGGCGAACCGTCTTACCGGTCTGACCGACCTGGATATCTTTCTCAACCCAACCGGCGTCAACAGCCGCTCTGGAGGAGCTGACCGCTCCGCCGAGAACTTTGGCGCATTCTTCGAGCATCTTGAAGTTTTCGGGGCAGCCCATGCCGCGTCCGCCGGAAACCAGAATCTTTGCGTCCTGAATGTCCATCTTGTGGGATTCTTTCTTCACGACATCGAGAATCTGAACATCTTTCTCGGATTCCGGAATCTCAATATCGAATTTCTCAACAACAGCCTCTGCGTCTGCAATCGGCTTAATCTTCTGCATAACGCCCGGGCGAACGGTTGCCATCTGCGGACGGTAATCCGGGCAGACGATGGTTGCCATGATGTTGCCGCCGAATGCAGGACGGGTCATGCGGAGATTCTTGGTTTCGTCATCTGCAATATCGAGTTTCGTGCAGTCAGCCGTAAGGCCGGTGCGGATTCTGGCAGCTACGCGCGGAGCGAGGTCGCGGCCGATTGCGGTTGCGCCGTAAAGGACGATAGCCGGCTTATATTTCTCAATAACCTTGCACATAGCATAAGCATACGGCCTTGTGGAATACAGCTCAAGGTCTTTGTTGTCGACCATGACGATTCTGTCGGCGCCATAGCTTGCAAGGTCTTTGCAGAGACCGGAAACACCGTAGCCAAGAAGAATGGCCGTTACTTCAGTCTCCAATTTTGCAGCGAGTTCTTTTGCTTTGCCGAGCAGCTCATGGGATACACCGGCAACCTGGTTATCTACCTGCTGGATAAATACGTAAACGCCTTTATATTCCTGAATATCCATTCTGATCACCACTTTCAACTATATAATGAATTTCTCTCTGAGCTTTTCGAGCATGTACTCGGCCGCTTCCTGAGGATTCAGGTTGGTGACGACCGTGCCGGCAGCCTTCGGGGTCTTGGTGAAGGTCTGAACAACGCGGGTCGGAGAACCTTTCAGACCGATGTCTGTATCCTCAACGTCGAGATCCTTGCGGGTGATGATCTTGACTTCTTTTTCACGGTACGCGTCAAAGATTCCGCCCGGAGTCATGTAGCGCGGCTCGTTGAGCTCGCTCAGTGCGGTGATCAGGCAAGGCATTTTTGCCTTGACAATGTGGTAACGGTCTTCAAACTGGCGCTTGACGATGACATACTCGCCCTCGACCTTGATTTCTTCCGCATAGCTGATATTAGTGATGTTGAGGTTCTCAGCAATCTGCGGGCCAACCTGGGCGGTGTCACCGTCGATGGCCTGACGGCCGGTGATGATGAGGTCAAACGGAAGCTTCTTGAGTGCAGCAGCAATAGTGTGAGCTGTTGCCCATGTGTCGGCACCGCCGAATGCACGGTCCGTCACGAGGTAGGCTTCGTCGGCGCCCATTGCCAGAGCTTCGCGGAGCGCTGCATCAGCCTGCGGCGGGCCCATGGTAAGAACGGTAACATGTGCGCCCTGGGAGTCTTTCAGACGGAGAGCGGCTTCCAGACCTGCTTTATCATCTGGGTTGATAATGCTCGGCACGCCTTCGCGGATCAGAGTACCGGTTTTGGGGTCGAGTCTTACTTCATTTGTATTTGGAACCTGCTTAATGCAAACGACTATATTCACTGCAATTCCCTCCTAATCTTTCTGCCTTACTTCAAGGCATATTTGGAGATTACCATCTTCTGAACTTCGCTGGTGCCCTCATAGATTTCGGTAATCTTGGCGTCGCGCATCATGCGCTCAATCGGATACTCTCTCGTGTATCCGTAACCGCCGTGGAGCTGCAAGCAGCGAGTGGTAACATCCATAGCCGTGGAGGCGCAGTAAAGCTTTGCCATGGCTGCTTCTTCGGAATAAGACTTCTGGGTATCTTCCGCAACAGCTGCGCGGTACATCAAAAGCTGAGCAGCCTTCACTTTTGTAACCATGTCCGCAATTTCAAACTGGGTGTTCTGGAATTTCGCAAGCGGGCGGCCGAACTGCTTTCTCTCTTTAACGTACTTGATTGTTTCTTCAAGTGCGCCTTCTGCAATACCGAGAGCCTGTGCGGCAATGCCGATACGGCCATTGTCCAGCGTTGCCATAGCAATAACGAAGCCTTTGCCTTCCTGACCGAGAAGATTTTCCTTCGGGACAATGCAGTTTTCAAAAATCAGTTCGCAGGTGGAAGAACCGCGGATACCCATTTTCTTTTCTTTCTTGCCGACGGAGAAGCCCGGGAAATTCTTTTCTACAATGAACGCGGAAATACCATGGTTGCCCTTACTCTTATCCGTCATGGCGAAAACAATGTAAGTATCCGCATAACCGGCGTTTGTAATGAAAATCTTGTTGCCGTTAAGGACATAGTGGTCGCCTTCGAGGACAGCCCTCGTCTGCTGTGCGGAAGCGTCCGTGCCGGCATTCGGCTCTGTGAGAGCGAAAGCGCCGAGGTATTCGCCGGAGCAGAGCTTCGGCAAATACTTAGCCTTCTGCTCAGGAGTACCGAATTTCAAAATCGGCCATGTACCAAGAGATGTGTGAGCGGAAAGCATGGTGGCGGTAGTAGCGCATACCTTGCTGATCTCTTCGATGCACATTTCGTATGTAAGGGTATCGCAGCCTGCGCCGCCGTATTCCTTCGGGTAAGGGATACCCATGAACTTATATTTACGCATTTTTTCGAGCGCTTCGACCGGGAAGCGCTCTTCTTCGTCGATTTCCTGTGCGTAAGGTTTAATTTCTTTTTCTGCAAACTCTTTGAAGAGCGTGCGGGCTAGCTGATGTTCTTTACTGAGTGTGAAGTCCATACTCGTTCCTCCAAATCTGTCGGTTTCGATTACTTCTTGGAATAGTCATAGAATCCCTTGCCGCTCTTCCTACCGAGCAGGCCGCCGCGTACCATTTTGCGGAGCAGGGGGTGAGGACGGTATTTCGGATCTCCGGTTTCTGTATAAAGCACTTCCATAACGTCAAGAACAATGTCAATGCCAATGAGGTCAGCCAAAGCAAGCGGTCCCATCGGGTGGTTTGCACCGAGCTTCATAGCGGTGTCGATATCCTCTGCGGAAGCGGTGCCTTCAGCCAGGACGTTGACTGCTTCGTTGATCATCGGAACAAGGATGCGGTTTACGACAAAGCCCGGAGCTTCTTTGACCTGAACCGGGGTCTTGCCGATTTCTTCGGAAATCTTCTTGATTTTTTCAACGAGCTCGTCCGGTGTGTTGATGCCGGCGATAACTTCGACGAGTTTCATGACCGGTGCGGGGTTGAAGAAATGCATACCGACAACCGGGCGGTCAAGTTCGTTGCCGATTTCTGTGATGGACAGAGAAGAAGTGTTGGTTGCAAAGATAGCGTCTTTCTTGCAGATGGCGGAAAGTTCCTTGAACAGGTTTTTCTTGACATCCATCTTCTCAAGAGCTGCTTCCACGATGAGGTCGCAGTCAGCAGTAATTTCCTTTGTGCCGGTTGTAATCTTTGCGAGAACTGCATCCGCCGCAGCCTGCTCCATCTTGCCCTTTGCAACGAGTTTGCTCAGGTTCTTTTCGATCTTTGCTTTGCCGTTCGCGGCAAGCTGCTCATTGATGTCGCAGAGTTTTACGGAATAGCCTTCGGTCTGTGCAAATGCCTGTGCAATGCCGGAGCCCATGGTTCCGGCGCCAATGACGCCAACGATCATAATCATAAGCCTCCTAAAATGATTTTACTTATTAATGAACGGGTCGTGCTTTCTCTTTTCACAGAACGCCGTCATAGCGTTTCTCTGGTCCTGTGTGCCACAGCAGGCCGCAAAAAGCTCAGACTCCAGCGCAACGGCGGAGTCGATATCCATCTGCAGGCCCATGTTGATCGCCTTTTTGCACTGGCGAACGGCAATCGGAGCGTTTTCGGAAATGCGTTTGGCAAGTTTCATGGCTTCGTCCATCAGCTGGTCAGCGGGATAAACCGCATTGACTAGACCGATTTGCAGCGCTTCGTCAGCCTTCACATTGCGGCAAGCGAAAATCAGTTCCTTTGCCTTCCCTACGCCGATGGTGCGGGCAAGGCGCTGGGTGCCGCCGAAGCCCGGTGTAATGCCGAGACCAGCTTCCGGTTGGCCGAAAACCGCATTTTCCGAGGCGATGCGGATATCGCAGCTGAGTGCCAGCTCACATCCGCCGCCGAGTGCAAAGCCGTTGACCGCTGCGATGACCGGAATCGGCAGCTTCTCGATTTTGCGGAAAACAGCATTTCCCTTTGCACTGAATGCGCGGCCTTCCTCAGACGTCATGTTGCACATAGCGGCGATATCGGCGCCGGCGACGAACGCTTTTGCGCCCGCGCCGGTGATGATGAGGCAGCGTGTTTTATCCACGTCAACCGCGTCGATGACTGCTTCGAGGTCGCAGAGGACTTCGTTGTTCAGCGCGTTGAGCGCTTTTTCACGGTCGATGGTAACGACACCGACAAAGTCTTTCTGCTCATATTTAACATAGCTCATCGCTAATCCTGCCTTCCTTCAAATCGGAAAATCTTAATATTTCTTCACGATGGTTGCAACGCCCATACCGCCGCCGACGCACAGCGTGGAGAGACCGTACTCGACATCTCTTCTCTGCATTTCGTAGAGCAGCGTGGTGAGAATGCGGCAGCCGGAGCATCCGACCGGATGGCCCAGAGCGATTGCGCCACCGTTGACGTTGACCTTGCTCATGTCGAAATCAAGGCCCTGGCAGACTGCGATGGACTGTGCTGCGAAAGCTTCGTTTGCTTCAATCAGGTCCATATCTTTAACGGACATACCGGTCTTTGCCATGACCTTCTTGGTAGCCTCAATCGGGCCAAGGCCCATGTAAGCCGGTTCAACACCAGCAGAAGCACCGGCAACCCAGTAAGCCATCGGCTTTACGCCGAGTTCTTTCGCTTTTTCTTCGCTCATGACAACAACTGCGGAAGCAGCGTCGTTGATGCCGGAAGCATTGCCTGCGGTGACGGTTCCGTCTTTCTTGAACGCCGGGCGAAGAGCGGCAAGGCTTTCAACCGTAACGTTTGCGCGCGGAGCTTCATCGGCGTCGAAGATGATGGTGTTTTTCTTCTGCTTTACTTCAATCGGAACAATTTCATCCTTGAATTTGCCTTCCGCAATGGCTTTCTGAGCTTTCTGCTGGCTGTTTGCGGCAAATTCATCCTGCATGGTGCGGGTGATGCCGTATTTTTCAGCAATGTTCTCGGCAGTGATGCCCATGTGATAATGATAGAAGGAATCCTCAAGTCCGTCATGAATCATAGAGTCAAGGAGTTCGCCGTTGTTCATGCGATAACCGAAACGTGCCTTCTTGAGGAGGTACGGTGCATTGGACATGCTCTCAGCACCGCCGGCGATGATGACGTCAGCTTCGCCCGCAGCAATCAGGGCTGCCGCGACGTTAACACTCTTAAGGCCCGAGCCGCAGAGGTTATTCAGGGTAAATGCCGGGGTCTCAACCGGGATGCCTGCATGAACTGCCGCCTGACGAGCCAGATTCTGGCCGATGCCTGCCTGGAACACACAGCCGAGAATAACCTCATCAACTGCTTCCGGAGCAATTCCGGCACGCTTCATGGCTTCTTTAACAACGACTGTTGCGAGTTCAGGCGTTTCAACGTTGACAAGAGCTCCGCCCATTTTGCCAATGGCGGTGCGGCAAGCGCCTGCTAAGACAATTTTTTTGGACATAATTTTTCCTCCATTCGTTTTCCATTTTTTATCGCAGAACTTAAAAATGACTGCACTTTTAGTGGCTACACTTTCAAGGTTAAACTATGTTAAATATATCACAAGTGTTTCATCAAATCAACCAGAAGAAGAAAAAAATCGTCATTTTTTTAACAATAAGTTTCGGAAAATCTCATGCATTTATATTTTCACAGAAGAATTTTTGGATTTCCGGAAATTCCCCGTTCAGAGAACCTTGCGCCAGCTCTGCCGAGCCTCCTCCGCGGCCCCCGAAAGCAGCGTTTAATTTCTTGCAGAAAGGACGGACATCCCCTTCCGAAACTGCCAACGCATAGCGGAAACTGTTGTCTTTGCCGCTGAAAACGCCCACCGTTCCGCCGCACCGTTTTGCAAGCATCAACGCATAGCGCCTGAGGTCATCCGGAGAAAGGTTCTCTTCCAGCGTGCAGTAGTTTCCGCAGTTTTCCGGAACCAAAGCCGCCTTTTGCGCGAGCATGGCGGCAGTCATTTCGGAAAGACGACGTTTCAGGTCGGCGTTCTCCTTTAAAAGACGTTCTACAGCAGAATCAATTTCCCCCTGCTTTGCGGAAAGCAGCGCAGAAACGGCGGAGACACTCCGGAGCTTTTCATGATAATCTTCCATGGCCTGAGCGCCACACACCAGAGTGATGCGCGTTCCGCCCTTGTAGTTTTGCCAGCCGATCAGCTTTATCGCGCCAATCTCCCCCGTGCGGGCGACATGTGTTCCGCAGCACGCGCAGACATCGTATCCTTCCACGGTTACGATGCGGACGGCACCCGTCAGCTGCTTTTTGCTTCGATACGAAAGCGTCTGCAGCTTTTCCTGCGACGGATACTCCGCATGAACCGGAACATTGCGGTACACCGCTTCATTTGCTAGGTCTTCCACGAGCTTCAGTTGGCTTTCGCTGAGCGGAGCGTTCCAGTCAACCGTCATAAACTTTTCACCCATGTGGAACCCAACATTGTCGACTCCAAACAACCGGTTGGCGATGCCGGAAACAATGTGTTCGCCGGTATGCTGTTGCATCAGGCGGAACCGGCGCGTCCAATTCACGCCGCCCATCACGTTGAGACCTACGGGCAAAGGCTTGTCCGTTGTGTGAACAATCTCATCTCCCTGCTCCTGAACATCAAGCACATTCACAAAATTCAGTACACCGGTATCCGCCGGCTGGCCGCCGCCTTCCGGATAAAAAGCCGTGCGGTCAAGAACGACCTGCCATTTTCCGTTTTTCTGTTCGCATTTCAACACGCGGGCCGAAAAGATTTTGCGGTACGCATCTTTGTCATATAATTTTTCGGTCATGGTTTCTCTCCTTTTGCTTTTAGGAATTCGCACTGAGAATAAAACCATTATATAGCTGCCACGGCGGCTCTTCAATAGAATAGGAAAGGGTTCTTCCGTCCGACGGGACTTTCCAAGTCGGGGAAAATTGTAATATTTTCGGGCTGTCATGGGAATTCTACCCGTGAGGTGATGAAAAATGAAGGCAAAAGATATTATGACCAAAAACGTCGCCTGCGTGCAGCCGAATGAATCCGTACTACGAGCAGCACAAATGATGAAGCAGTACAAGTGCGGTTCCATTCCGGTGTGCAGCGGCGGCAAGGTTGAGGGTATCGTTACCGACCGCGACATTGCGCTGCGGTGCATTGCAGAAGGCAAAGACGCAAAGCAAGCGAAGGTCAGCGAAATTATGACAGCCAACCCGGCAACAGGCTCCCCGGAGATGGATGTCAACGACGCGGCAAAAATCATGAGTGAAAAGCAGATCCGCAGACTGCCGATTGTCGAAAACAACAACATTGTTGGTATGCTTTCTCTCGGCGATATCTCCACGGAACCGGCCGAAAAAGATACGGCAGGGAATGCGCTGAATTGTATCTCAAAGCCCTCATCGGCACAGATGTAACCCTCCCCGTTTTATTTGACAAATTTCTGGCTGCATGTTAAAATACAAGCAATTGAGTCATGAAGGCTCAGAAGTTTTCTAAATGTTTCTAATATATATTTGAATAACAAAAAGCCCATGAAGGGTAATTTTCCGCCCTTTATGGGCTTTTTTATGAGGTGCCGTAAAAATGCATATTCCGGACGGCTATTTGAGCCCGCAGACAACAATTTCGGGCCTTGCCGCTATGGTTCCCCTTTGGGGCGTTTCTTTTCACAAAGTGAAACGCGAGCTGAAACAAAAAGATATTCCGCAGATTGCGCTTTGTTCCGCCTTTACCTTTCTTGCCATGATGTTCAATGTTCCTGTGGCCGGAGGTAGCTCCGTTCACGCCATCGGTTCCGTTCTTGTCGCTATTTTGCTCGGCCCGTGGGCCGCGGTCATCTCCGTGAGCACCGCGCTGCTGATTCAGGCGCTGATGTTCGGCGACGGCGGAATTCTCGCTTTCGGCATGAACTGCCTCAACATGGCCGTTGTGATGCCGTTTGCCGGTTACGGAATTTATAAACTGATTGCCGGCAAATCCAAGTTGGGCAGCGGGCGGAATCTTGTTGCTGCGTTTTTTGGTGCATATTGCGGGCTGAACCTCGCGGCGTTCTGCGCTGCGGTGGAGTTTGGCATCCAGCCACTCCTGTTCCGCGATGCAGCCGGACAGCCGCTGTACTGCCCCTATCCACTTTCGGTTTCGATTCCGTCCATGATGTCGGCACACTTAATTGTTGCCGGGCCGATTGAAGGAATCCTCACCGCCGCGGCACTCGCTTATGTTGTAAAGTTTGCACCGAATCTGATGCAGAGGTTACCTGCTCAGGAGCCAGAAAAAATTTCGTTTTTCAAACGCTACAAGCCTATTCTCATCGCCCTGCTTGTTCTTGTCGCTTTGACTCCCGTCGGCCTGCTTGCAACGGGCACTGCCTGGGGGGAATACGCCACAGACGAACTGAAAGCGATGATTGGATACATTCCGAAAGGCATGGCGCAGTTGGCGGATAAATGGAACGCACTGATGCCGGATTATTCCCTTCCGATACTCGGCGGCGGTCAGACTGCTTCCGTCGGCGGGTACGTTCTTTCTGCAGCTGTCGGCATTGGAGTTGTCGGGTTACTGATTTTCCTGATGGCAAAACTGTTTGTAAAGAACAGCAAAGGGGGCCCAAACCCATGACTGACCCGCAAAACGGCAAAATCACTCTGCCCGCGTGGATGACCGAAACGAATAAAAATGTTTCCGGCAAGGCAAAGACAGGCTTTCTCCGCCGAACAATCCAAAATATCTCTCAGGTGTTTAAAAACGACCTGTATTCGGAAACCTATGCCTCAAAAGCGGGGCTTTTACAGGCCGTTGACCCCTGTGCAAAAATTCTTGCATTTCTTATCCTTATGATTTTTTCCGGCTGCACATCGAGTATCACAACGCTGATTGTGCTTACGGCAGTTCCGCTGTTTTACGGAGCGGCATCCGGCATTCCGATGAAGGATTTTTTCCGGCGCGTGTGGCTGACCATTCCGCTGATTGTTCTGCTGTTTTCTCTTCTAGGAACCAGCAGTCTGTTTCTCGGCGGGCAACCGCTTTTCTACCTGATTCCCCCACGGCTGTTCGGCAGCTGTGGCGGCATGTATTTCACCGCAGAAGGCATCGCTGCGGCATTCCGCATTGCGCTTCGCACAGGGATTTCCATTTCCTTTGCCGCTCTACTTTTGATGACGACGCGCTGGCAGCAGGTTATCGGAGCCTTTGCGGCGATGCATCTGTCCAAGACCGCTGTGGCGGTTCTGGATATGGCATATCGCTACATTTTCTTTCTTTCGGAATCGGCAAGCGAGATGTTCGAAGCGTGTTTTCTCCGGACAATCGGGAAAATTTCAGCTCGTGAAAGCCGCCGCCGTACGGGCGGCAGCGTTGCCATTCTGCTTCTGAAAAGCCACGCTGTGGGCGACGAAGTCTACGACGCCATGCGCTGCCGAGGTTACAACGGAGATTTCCGCCGCCTTCGCAAATCCCACCTTTGCAGCAGAGATATGGCTTTTCTGGGGATTAACCTAATTCTATTGATTTTTTTGAGTCTGATTCGGTAGCATCAGGCATCGTTGGGAGCATTGTATTCATGGTGCTGAACCAATCTGTTTTCCGGCTGGAACACGCCGAATATTCCTATATTCCGGGGGAACCGGCACTCTCGGATATAAACCTTGAAATCAAAAGCGGAGAGCGCGTCTGCATTCTCGGCGCGAATGGGTGCGGAAAGTCCACTCTGCTAAAAATGTTTGCCGGTTTGTTCTTCCCGCAGAGCGGTTCGTTTTCCGCATTCGGCGAACGACTCACAAAAGGCCGCTTTGAAGATGACTCCTTTGCTGCAAGCTATCACCGCAGAGTCGGGTTCATCTTTCAGTCTGCCGACATTCAACTGTTTTGCGGCACGGTTCGGGACGAAATTGCGTTCGGGCTGCTGCAGCAGGACCTTTCGGAAAAAGAAGTTCGGAGCCGCACAGACGACGTCATGCGCATGCTCGGCATTGAGGCGCTCGCGGAGAAGCCGCCGTTCCGCCTGAGCGGAGGCGAAAAGAAGAAGGTCGCACTTGCCGCCGTTCTTGCTATGAATCCCGAAGTGTTGATTCTCGATGAACCGACAAACGGACTTGACCCGAGAACGCAATCGTGGCTTATACGCCTTTTGGACGCTCTGCACGCAGCCGGAAAAACCATTATTTCCTCTACGCACGATTTAGGGCTTGTAACGCGAATTTCCGACCGTGCGGTATTATTCTCTGAAAATCATACGATTGCCGTGGACTGTGCTACACAAGACGTGGTGCAAAATATTTCTCTACTAAAATCCGTCAATTTGATTGATGATTCCGTTTGATTGCACGTTCCCTCTGTGTTATAATCAGTTCAACGAAAAACGACATCAGGCGGTGACGGAATGCAGATTATGATCGTAGACGGCCAAGGCGGCGGCATTGGCAAGGCCGTGATTGAAACCATCCGAAAACGCCTCGGCGACAGTATTCCGATCGTTGCGCTTGGCACAAACGCGCTTGCCACTTCCGCCATGCTGAAAGCGGGGGCAAACGAAGGGGCCACAGGAGAAAATGCAATCCTCGTCTGCGCACCGAAAGCAGACGTTATCATCGGAAGCATCGCAATCATCTGTGCAAACTCCATGCTCGGAGAGCTGACCCCGGCAATGGCGCGCGCCATTGCGGAAAGCCCCGCAAGAAAGCTTTTAATTCCTCTGAGCCGGCAGAATATATCGGTGATGGGTGTTACAGGAAAGCCGCTTCCACATTATGTGGAAGACGTGATTCAGGTGTTGAAGGAACTGACAGAAGGTGACTGAACATATGTGTGAAGCAAATGTCTACTGGTTGGATGAACAGGGCAAAACGAGCTTGCTGATGGACTCCGTCGATAAAATCATCCCGGAAGAGGACGGCAAGATTTTTCTCGAGAATATTTACGGAGAACGCAAAACCGTCGCCGCCCGCATCAAGCGGATGGAGCTTGTTGACCATAAAATTTATTTTGAGCCGAAGCACGATTAACTTATAAAAAGCAACAGCCCGGTGCAGAATTTGTCCCCAATAGGACGAGTCTGTTACCGGGCTGTTTTGTTTTCTTCTTTCTACGCAGAAGCCGTTTTCCGCAGCTGCGTTCCCATGTTTTGTGCTATGAAGCGTCGGCTATGTCAAGAGAAGTTCGCAATTTGGGGACTCCACGAAATGAATTAAGCTGCGCTTAGCAGAAGTGTCTGAATCGATTTGGGATTCAAATATGCTCTGGAAACGGACCAGTCTTCAGCGTATTCCATGAGATATGTTGTAACCAACCGCAGATAGGAATCTTTGTTTGGGAATATCCCGACGACGTTGGTTCTGCGCCGGATTTCCTTGTTCAGCCGTTCCAGCATATTGGTCGATGAGATTTTACGGGCATCAAGCTCGGGGAATGCATAGAAAGCCAGTGAGTCCTCCAGCCCGTCTTCCAGAAGCTCGATTGCTTTGGGAAACCGCTTCCCATATTGCTCCGACAACTGTTTTGCGCGCTGTCGCGCTAATTGGACGGAAGGCGCCAGCCAGATTTCTTTCAGTTGGACCGCAAAGGATTCTTTTTCTTTCTGCGGTATATGGGCCAGAATATTTCGCATGAAATGCACTTTGCAGCGTTGCCAGGATGCGCCGGGAAAACTTTCTCGGATGGCGGCAATCAGCCCTTTGTTCGCATCGGAAACCACCAGCAGCGGTGTTTTCAAGCCGCGATCCAAAAGACTTTGAAACAACTGGGAATAGCTCTCTTTGGATTCGTCCAGCATCGGCTCCACGGCGAGAATGTCCCTGTGCCCTTGCTCGTTGACGCCGCAGACAACCATCACCGCCATGCTGACGACACGGCCATCCATACGGACTTTTTCGTACAGGGCATCCGTCCAAATGACAGGATAACGAGTATCCGTCAGAGAACGGTTGCGAAATTCCTGTACCTGTTCATTGAGCCCTTTTGTCATCTCACTGACCTGACTGCGGGAGAGGTTCTCTATCCCCAGACTGTGAGCCAACTTTTCCATCTTCCGTGTGGACACGCCCTGCACGAATGCCTCCTGAATAACCTGTACCAGCGCCGCCTCGCTGCGTTTGCGTTCAGTGACAAAGAACGGGATATATCCATGGCTGCGCAGCTTTGGCACCATGAGATACATCGTCCCTACGCGAGTATCCAGCCTCCGGGGACGATATCCGCAGCGGTAGTCACTTCGAGACGGATTGTGCGCATTCTTTTCCGCCCCCACAAGGCCGGAAACCTCCGCCTCCATCAGTTGAGCGCAGAGCCATTCCAGCATACTGAGCATCGGGTCGGGCTCCGCCATACATTTCAGTAGCAATTCCGTAAGATCTGTGTTATTCTTTCCTTGAGTCATTGGGACCAACTCCTTTTTGAATGTCTTGACACCATTCATTTTAAAGGAGTCCCAATGGCTTTTCTATACCTTCTCGAAATTGCGAACTTTATTGTACTCTATCGAAGCGTCAGGTTTGAAACGTTGCATTTGGGGGGGAGTTTCCTTATAATTATTATATGCAACACATACAATTTAAAGCGACGCTGTTGAAAGGAAGGAGGATTTATGATAAAAATTGACAATCGGGTCCGCGCCGTTTTCCTGAAAGTTCTGATGATTATGGCAGGTGCAACGCTTTCCTCCATCGGACTTGAAATTTTTCTGATTCCGAACGATATGATTGACGGGGGTGTCGTCGGAATCTCGATTATGGCGAGCTACCTCACTCATCTGCCCTTGGGATTGTTCACCTTCTGCCTGAATCTTCCATTCCTGCTAATCGGGTATAAGCAGTTCGGAAAAACTTTTGTGATTTCAACTTTGTTTGCCGTCTCATGCCTTTCCATAGGCGTTTCTCTGTTCCACCCGATTCCGAGTCTGACGCAAGACACATTTCTGGCAGCAATCTTCGGCGGCATCATCAACGGTGCCGGAGTAGGCCTGATTATTCGAGCCGGAGGTTCCCTTGACGGAACCGAAATCGTTGCCATTATTTTTGACAAGCGAACCAGTTTTTCCATCGGCGAAATCGTAATGTTCTTCAACATATTCATTCTCGGAATCGCCGGTTTCCTCTATGGGTGGGACCGCGCCATGTATTCGCTGGTGGCATACTTTATCGCGTTCAAGGTCATTGATATTGTGGTGGAAGGCTTGGACGAATCGAAAGCCGTTTTTATTGTTTCCGACCGCTACGCCGAAATTACCGATGCGCTTTCGGCAAGATTGGGCCGCGGCGTGACACTTCTGGAAAGCCAAGGCGGCTATTCCAAAACAGAAACGATGGTAATTTACATTATCGTCTCCCGTCTTGAAATTGCGAAACTGAAATCCATTGTCCTTGGCTTTGACAATGACGCGCTGATTACAATCGGCAGCGTGGAAGTCGCCGGTAAAAAATACAGAAAAAAAGCAATTCACTGAATTGCTTCAAAGACGGCTGCGGTGCAGCCGTCTTTTTTTGTTCAGGTGTGAAAAATCTTCTCGCGTTTTAGAACATTGTTACAAAATTTGTCGAAAGAACACAGATTGTCTATTGCATATTTAGTATTACCATGCTATAATCATTCCAAAATATGGTGTAGGTTGTATGGAATCGTGATATCGCACAACCGCACCGTATCTTTGCGTAAACGGGGGATTGCCTTCTGAAAATATGCGGACTGCAAAAGCTCACTCTACTTGATTACCCCGAAAAAATGGCATGTACCGTTTTCACCGGTGGGTGCAATCTGCGCTGCCCATTCTGCCACAACGCTTCGCTCGTAGTCGGGGCGATGCCCGATGAAATTCCTCAGAGCGAATTGTTCTCATATCTGGAAAAAAGGCGCAAGGTGCTCGACGGCATCTGCCTTACCGGAGGAGAACCGCTTCTGCAGGACGGCGTAGAGGATTTTTTGAAGCGTGTCAGAGAGCTCGGCTACTCGATCAAGCTCGACACAAACGGCACATTCCCGGAAAAGCTTCGGAAGCTTATCGAATCCGGTCTGGTCGATTATGTTGCGATGGACATTAAAAATTCGCCGGAACGATATGCGGAGACAGTCGGCGTACCCGGCTTTGACGATTCTCCCATTCGGGAGAGCATCGATTTTCTTCTTTCCGGCTCCGTAGATTACGAATTTCGCACAACAGTCGTCCGAGAGCTGCACAATGCGGAATCTCTCGCCGCTGCCGCCCGTTCCATTCAGGGCGCGAAAAGGTATTATCTGCAGAAGTTCGTAGATTCCGGTGAACTAATCGGCTGCGGTTTCTCCGCTGTTTCCGATGAAGAGATGAAGGAATTCTTGGAACTTGTTTCTCCCTTTGTACAATCCGCCGCGCTGCGCGGCGTTTAATATCTAAATTAAAGGGGTTTGGGGAAATGTATGAGGTAGTGAAAAGGGACGGAGCCGTCGTTGCTTTTGATATTTCAAAAATCAGCGCGGCCATCGGCAAAGCATTTGAAGCATTGGACAAGCAATGCAACAAAGATATTTTGGACTTGCTCGCACTCCGCGTTACGGCTGACTACGCACCCAAAATCAAGGACAACAAAATCGGCGTTGAAGCGATTCAGGACAGTGTGGAATCGGTGCTGATTCAAGCCGGCTATGCTGACGTTGCGAAATGCTATATTCTCTACCGCAAACAGCGCGAGAAAATCCGCAACATGAAGTCCACCATTCTGGACTACAAGCAGGTTGTTGACAGCTACGTGAAATTCACCGACTGGCGTGTAAAGGAAAATTCCACTGTTACCTATTCGGTAGGCGGCCTGATTCTCAGCAACTCGGGCGCCATTACCGCAAACTACTGGCTTTCCGAAATCTACGACGAAGAGATTGCGAACGCACATCGCAACGCGGATATTCATATTCACGACCTTTCGATGCTTACCGGCTACTGCGCCGGCTGGAGCCTGAAACAGCTGATTCAGGAGGGGCTCGGCGGGGTTCCCGGCAAAATCACCTCTGCACCGGCAAAGCATCTCGTTTCCCTATGCAACCAGATGGTCAACTTCCTCGGCATCATGCAGAATGAATGGGCGGGTGCACAGGCTTTCTCATCGTTCGACACTTACTTGGCGCCGTTCGTCAAAGTGGACAACCTTTCCTACTATGAAGTCAAAAACTGCATTCAGTCTTTCATTTACGGCGTGAATACGCCCAGCCGCTGGGGTACGCAGGCACCGTTCTCTAACATTACATTGGACTGGACGGTTCCGGATGACCTTGCTGAATTACCGGCAATTGTCGGCGGCAAAGAAATGGATTTCAAATATAAAGACTGCAAAAAAGAAATGGACATGATCAACAAGGCCTTCATCGAGACGATGCTGGAAGGAGACGCCAACGGCCGCGGATTCCAATACCCGATCCCGACTTACTCCATCACGAAGGACTTTGATTGGTCTGACACGGAAAACAACCGCCTGCTCTTTGAGATGGCTTCCAAATACGGCACTCCTTATTTCTCCAACTACATCAACAGCGATATGAAGCCCACCGACGTGCGCAGCATGTGCTGCCGCCTGCGCCTTGACCTTCGCGAGCTGCGCAAGAAATGCGGCGGATATTTCGGAAGCGGTGAAAGCACCGGCTCTATCGGCGTTGTCACCATCAATATGCCCCGCATTGCTTATCTTGCGGAGAACGAAGAAGACTTCTACGCGCGCCTCGACCATATGATGGACATCGCCGCGCGTTCCCTGAAAATCAAGCGTGAAATTATCACTCGCCTTCTGAAGGAGGGCCTGTATCCTTACACGAAACGTTATCTCGGTTCGTTTGACAACCATTTCTCCACCATCGGCCTTGTGGGGATGAATGAAGCCTGCCTGAACGCCAAGTGGATTCGTGAGGATTTGACCCATCCGAAAGCGCATGCATTTACAAAAGACGTCCTGATTCATATGCGCGAACGCCTCTCCGATTATCAGGAGCAATACGGCGACCTCTACAACCTGGAAGCCACACCTGCCGAATCAACGGCCTATCGCCTTGCGAAGCACGATGTGGAACGCTACCCGGACATCATTACGGCTTCCGAACACGGAAAGACGCCGTATTACACCAATTCCTCGCATCTTCCGGTCGGCTACACTGACGACATTTTCGAAGCGCTCGACCTGCAGGACGACCTGCAAACGCTTTACACATCCGGTACCGTGTTCCACGCGTTCCTCGGTGAAAAGCTGCCGGATTGGAAGGCTGCGGCCACTCTGGTACGCAAAATTGCAGAGAACTACAAGCTGCCGTATTACACGCTCTCCCCAACCTATTCTGTCTGCAAGAACCACGGCTACCTCACAGGGGAACACTTCACCTGCCCGAAGTGCGGTGAACCAGCCGAGGTTTACAGCCGCATAACCGGTTATTACCGTCCGGTTCAGAACTGGAACGACGGTAAGACAGAAGAATACCATGCGCGCAAGCTGTATAACTTGAACACATCTCGCATTGAGGGTCACGGAACAATCAAAAAAGAAATGACTAAACCGGAATCCCAGACGGCTGCCAAAGGCGAAGACGGTACCATTTACCTTTTCACAACAAAGACCTGCCCGAACTGCAAACTCGCAAAGACGTTCCTTGACAAGGCCGGCATTTCTTATCGCGTTGTCGACGCAGAAGAAAACCTTGACCTAGTTGAGAACTATGGGATTCGTCAGGCTCCGACTCTTGTCGTCATTCACAACGGGAACGTCCTGCGTTATGCGAACGCTTCCAACATCAAAAAATATGCTGAGGAGCAATGCTGAAAGTCACCTCGAACATAATAACGAGCTTTCCCTGAAGCCGGGGAAAGCTCGCTTTTTTGTATAAAGCGGAAATTTTCCAAGGCAACGCGAGGGGACTAATTATACTTCTAGCCGCTGTTCGGCGTCGAATCTGCTTATGCCTGCGCGTTTTCCGCCTACAAATTGACGCGAAACAGTGCGCTAAATCGAGATAAAAGAAGATAAATACCATATTCTACTGAATGAATCTGTTTTGCACCGCTTTTTTCCGTTTTGTAAATTGAAGAATAATTTGAAAAGCGTAAATTCTGATGCTATAATATTAATCTAAGTTTATCCTAAAGTCGTCGGAGTGTTGATATGAATCTAAAAAACATTATTTTAGGGAAACCACTAAAAAACAGCGACATCTCAAACGAAAAGCTTTCTAAAGTTTGGGGACTCTCGGTTCTGGCAAGCGACGCTGTATCGTCTGTTGCCTATGCCGGCGAGGAAATCCTCCTTGTTTTGGTCCCAGTCATGGGGCTCTCCGCCTTCCATGTCGCACCACTGGTAACTCTCCCGATTCTTCTTCTTCTTGTTGTGTTGATTATCTCCTATTCACAAGTAATTGCCGCCTACCCAAAGGGCGGCGGAGCATACAGTGTAACAAAGGAAAACCTCGGCAAATATCCGGCGCTCGTCGTCGCAACCGCATTGATTACAGACTACATTATGACGGTAGCCGTCAGCATTTCGTCGGCGACCGCGGCCATAACATCCGTTTTCCCGCAGCTTATCAACTACAAGGTACTGGTTGCACTGTGTTTTGTTCTATTTATAACCATCGGCAATCTCCGCGGAATCCGGGAATCTGCAAAGCTTTTCGGGATTCCGACCTATATCTTCATATTTTCTATGGCAATCTTGATTATTGTCGGTCTTACTAGGGTCGCACTCCACAACATTCAGCCGCTGACTTACGCACCGAATGACCCAAACGTGATCAGCCAGAATTTCAACTCTTCTGTCGCCGGCATTTCCATAGCTCTGCTTCTGCATGCGTTTTCTTCCGGATGCTCTGCGCTGACCGGCGTTGAAGCTGTTTCAAACGCAGTTCCTTCTTTCAAAGAGCCTTCTCAGCGTAATGCGAAAACCGTCCTTTATATGCTCGGCGGGATAAGCATTTTCCTGTTCGGCGGCTCCATTCTTCTGGAATCTGCCCTGCAGGTCATGCCGATGAAAAATGTAACAGTCATCTCCCAGGTTGCCAGCGCTGTTTTTAACGGTACCTGGTTCTCGTTCATGTATTATGTCATTCAGATTTTCACGGCGCTGATTCTGATTCTTGCCGCTAATACGGCTTACAACGGACTTCCGGTTCTGCTTTATATTCTGGCTCACGATAATTATGTTCCCCGCCAATTTGCTCACCGCGGAACAAAGCTGAGCTTTTCCAACGGAATTCTGTTTATTTTCGTCGTTGCAAGCCTTCTCATCATCGGCTTTGGCGCTGACACCCACAGAATGATTCCACTTTACACCATTGGGGTATTCATTTCCTTCACCCTGTGCCAGTTCAGTATGATGCGCTATTGGCTGCGCACAAAGGCCAAGGGCTGGAAATATAAAATCTGGATTAACGGGCTTGGCACCCTAATGACTTTGGTTGACACCTTCGTTATCGTCTACAACAAGTTCCTCGACGGTGCGTGGATGGTCATCGCAGCAATGCCGGTTCTGATGGCATTTATGATCTATGTAAACCGGCACTACACCTATGTGGGCAAGCAGCTGGAACTGAAACAGTTCGGCCCCTATCATTCCGACACATCGGTTGGAGACAGCCCGTGCATCGTGCTGATGCAGTCCATCAATAAATCTCTTTTAAAGTCACTCAACTATGCAAAGACAATTTCGGACAACACAATCGTGCTTCACATCTGCCGACATCCGGAGCATGCCGCTGAACTGAAAAAGCAGTGGGAAGAGCTCAACATTCCAATTCCTTTGGAAGTTGTTCTGACGCCCTACCGCGACATTATGAAGCCGTTTGATGATTATATCTGGGCCAAAGAGGCACAGCTGAAACACGGTCAGTTTATCTCCGTAATCATCGTGAAATTTGTTACCGACCACTGGTATGATAACCTTCTGCACAGCCAGAACACTTATTTCTTTGAGCGGATGCTTTCGAAACATAAAAACGTCACCGCAACCATTATGCCGTTCCATTATAACCAGAATCAAGAACAGCTAAGGCTCCATTCCGAAAACCCATCGTCTGAAAAAACGTAATTGCATTATACTCCAAGTAAAACAGCCGGGGATTTTTCCCCGGCCGTTTTCGCTATCTCTTTGTGAATAATTTTCTCATTGATATTGACTTTCTTGTGGCTCAAGATTTCTGCATACTGCACTGCGTTAATGGCAAAAATAAAAACCGGAAACAAAGTTTCCGGTTTTGGAGCTACTGGTCCGACTCGAACGGACGACCTGCGCATTACGAATGCGCTGCTCTACCAACTGAGCCACAGTAGCATTAACTCAGTGACTCAAATATTATATCGAAAAAGTCAGCTGTAGTCAAGCCCTTTTTCAAAAAGTATTTCACAGCTGTGAATAGGATTCACGTGTTGATAAAATATCACTCAGTTTGTAATAGACTTATTTTAGTGGTTTTTTAACATTTTTTTATCACAACCATCCTACTTTATATAGGAAAAGGGCGATTTCAATTGCTTAACATTAATGAACGTCTTCGAGAACTGCGTGTAAAATTTGGCTATACGCAAAATCAGATTGCTAAGCTTTTGAACATCGATCGGTCTACATATGCCTACTACGAAACTGGCAAGACCCATCCGGATATTGGTTCCCTCCTTCTTCTTGCGAGAATGTACAATATTTCATTAGATGAACTGCTGGAGGACGAAACCGCACCGAAATCGGTTTGTGACCGCCGCTTAGTCAAAGATTATGTACGCGGCAATAAAAACTCAAGTCATATTTACGATCTCTCCACCGAGGAAAAAGACTTGATCGGTGCTTTCCGGACATGTTCCGATGAGGAACGTAAGAAAATCATGGAGTTGGCTTTCTCCATAATCAAGAAACACGGTGGGTCATCCCGTTCTCGCTGATTATTCCCGCTTCAAACAGCGGGAATTTTTTGTGTTCTTTTCCTAAACCTCTTTCTATGTTAAAATATCACCAAAGGAATGGAGGTTGCTGCTATGAATTTTGACGCTTTGACGGGCGGAGTAGAACCGGGCGGTCTTCGTACGAAGAGCGATATTCGCATTCTGATTTGTTATCTTCTTACAAGCATCAAAGCGCCGCTCGCAAAGGATGATTTAATCAGTATTGCGGTTGACAACGGCCTAGCCAATTATTTTGAACTTGTCGGAGCGATCTCCGAAATGGCGGAAAAAGGAATCATCACGATAAGCGGAGACAACGGTGAATTTTGTTCCGCAACCGACACCGCTTTCATGATTTCAAAGCAGCTTGACGCAGAACTCCCCCCATCGGTACGCCAGAAAGCGCGTAATGCTGCTATTGCCTTGCTCGCCAAAGCAAAACGCGAACAGGAAAACCGGGTTGAAATTGAACCGGTCGAACGCGGATATCGGGTAACGTGCCATATTTCAGGCGGAAAAGAGGACCTGATGAATTTCTCGCTCTGTGTGCCCGACCTTGCTCAGGCGAACACGGTAAAGGAAAACTTTCAGAACTCACCGGAAACCGTCTACCGCATGCTCCTAGCGCTTGTTACGGGTGAGTATGACGTTGCCTCGGGAATTTTAAAGGAAAACACAAAAAAGGAATAATCTTTTCCATAAAAAAATTGCCGAACCTCAGCAGCTTTGCGAGGCTCGGTAGTTCATGCACGATTGATAGATTTTTTATGTGTTTGCGATGATGATGTGCGCCATAATATCGGCCACATCCTCGCAGCAGTCTAGAGAATCCTCGAGAGTTTGGTACAGGCTCTGCCTGCGCATAACTTCGACGGGGTCATGCTGCTGCTCCGGATCAAACATATTGCGCATAGCTCCGATGAAGAGCACATCGCCTTCTTCTTCAATATGGTTCACGCGAATCGAAATTTCATGAAGGTCTGCCTGGTTTTTCTTGAAATGCTTAAAAGCATGCATCATGTTGCAGAGTTCCGTGCACGCGGAAGCAATCAGTTCAACAAATTTCTCTGCAGTTTCGTCTTTCTTTTCAATGTGCATCATGTATACTTGATTGCCGACATCGTCAATGCTGTCGGTCAGTGCTTCAATTGCCGCAACCAGATTCATCATATCCGGGCGTTCAATCGGTGTAATAAAAGCGTCTTCAATCAGCTTAGAGCATTCATGAACGTGCTTGTCTCCTTCGTGTTCGATCGCTTTCAGCTGTTTGATTTCTTCCTCATTGATTCTATCTGCGGCAAATGCACGCTTCAGCGTTTGTGCTGCGCGGGATGAAATTTCCATTCCTTTTTCAAACAGAATAAAATAATCCGGTCCCTTTGAAAAAAAAGTGCTCATTTTTCTGCCCCTGTCTTTCATTTGTCCATATGTATATTTCTGGCCCGTTCTCATTTGCTTTGGCAGCTTATGACTGCTTCCGATATCTTATTATATCGAATCGAATGATTCATTTCAATCCTCACGATTTCTTTTTTGCGCTATGCACAGCCGGAGATACTTTTGGGAAAGAATAATCTGCGATGAGTATAAAATCACTTGATTTTTCTCATGTGTTTATCGTATCTTAAAAAATGTATGCTATTAAATAAAACGGAAAGGAGATAGATTGTTGGACTTTGGCTTTCTTGTAGATGTATTTCTTCATCTGGACGTTCATCTTGCTTCCTTTATGCAGCAATACGGTACCCCGGTTTATGTGATGCTGTTTCTGATCATATTCTGTGAAACAGGTCTGGTCGTAACACCGTTCCTGCCGGGTGACTCTCTCATCTTCGCCGCCGGCGCACTCGCCGCAACCGGAATTGTCAGCTGGACCGCCCTGCCGCTTTTCATGATTGCGGCCGTGACTGGGAATATGCTCAACTACCAAATTGGCCTCTTCCTGAGTGACAAGGTAAAGCAGCGTAAGAAAATGCGATTCATTAACCAGGAAGACCTTGACCGAACGCAGGAATTTTTTGATAAGTATGGCGGGATCACAATCGTGATTACACGTTTTATGCCCATTCTTCGGACATTCTCGCCATTTGTTGCAGGTGTCGGCAAAATGTCTTACCGCCGTTTTCTCTTGTTTAACACTGTCGGCGGAGTATCTTGGGCTGCAGTATTCTTCTTCATCGGGTACTTCTTCGGGAATCTTCCCGCTGTTAAGCAGCATTTCAGCATGGTAGTCATCGCCATTATTTTCGTTTCTGTCATTCCTGCTGTTGTGGCGTTTTTTAAAAACAGAAAGAATAAAAAAGAGAAAAAATGTGAGGAAGGCCAAATCTGAGTCTGACTTTTCTGACAGGATAAAGAATCCCCCGCTGAAGCATAGAATTTCAGCGGGGGATTCCTATTCTGACTGGTTCTGCTAATTATGGGGGACTTCTGATGTGCCTTTTTCGCGCAGATATGTACTCTCTAGGTCTGCAAGGTGCAATTTGACTGCCAACGGGTATTTTTCATATGCCTGACTGATTGCAAAGCTGCCTCCCCTCGCAGCCTCATCAAACCCGCCCATGTGCCAGCGGATTGCGATTGCCTCGGAAGCCTTAAGCCGCATAAAACGCTCAATGAGAAATACGGATTTCTCACCGTGCCCATAGGGGTAAGGGTCATCAATCGTATATTGCACACGTTTTTCCCACTGGCCCGTTTCCTCGTTTTTATAATTGCGGTAACCTTTCTTGTAAAACTGTGCCTTGCAGATATCATGCAGCAGAGCGCAAATTGCAAAGCTCTCCTCGCTGTCATGTTCTTCGTCGAAATGCTTTTCGCGCATCACATGATAAACACTGACGCTGTGCTGAACAAGTCCGCCCAAGCAGGCACAATGAAATTTTGTGCTCGCCGGAGCAACAAAAAAATCCGTCGTCTGCAGCCAAGCAAGAAGCTCTGCAGAACCTGCGCGCGTAATATGTTCCCGGTAGATCGCTTCAAATTCTTCACGATAACCCATAAAATTCCCCCTAACGTTACAAACGGATTATACCATATTTCTGAGATTTTTGCTTCACCCCACTTTCTCCGATTTTAGACCGCTATTTTGTAAAAAAGCTCCAATTTTAACTATATCTTCAGGCAGAATATACAATTGCAATTAAATATCGTAAAAATTTTGTTCATTTTGTCAATTTTATTGGATTTCAAAGCCTTGTGTTGTGTTAATTTTAACGGTTTTTTGTTTAAAATCATGATTGTTTTTTTGTATAAATCATTGTAGAATTAGTTACGAAGAGGAGAGAAAGTGTACAGTTAATTTCGAGTACGTCTTTTCCTCACAACAGAGGGACTTCACCATTTTTTCACAAACGGAAAACGCCTACAGCTTTATTTGCTGTAGGCGTTTTCCGTTATGCTTTTTTGAATCTTTTTTCGAGGAATGTTTTGCACATTCCGACTAATACTATTTTATTGCAGGCGCATGTTTGCCTGCTATGAAAAACTTTGGAAAGGTAATGACCTATGCCTTTTTTTGAAACAAGGCTGAAAAACAGCGACAACACATACCGGGAACTGTTTGTGAGATATCCGAACAACCCGATTTTAACCGCAAAAGACTGGCCTTATGCAGTTAATACCGTATTTAATCCATCCGCCACGATTTTTAACAACCAAACGCTTCTTCTTGCTAGGGTCGAAGATCGTCGTGGTTTTTCGCACTTTACAAAAGCCGTCAGCGATGACGGTGTTACAAACTGGAAAATCGACAAATTCCCAACGCTGGAACCGTCACCGGATTTTCCGGAAGAATCTTGGGGAATTGAGGATCCACGTATTACCTGGATTGATGAACTGGAAAGCTGGGCCGTTGTTTACACTTCTTACTCACGTTCCGGCCCAACTGTTTCTTTGGCATTGACGAAAGATTTTGTTTCTTTTGAAAAAATGGGTTCCATCATGCCGCCGGAAGACAAAGATGCAGCACTCTTTCCCCGCCGATTCCAGGGAAAATGGATGCTGATTCACCGCCCAATCGGGGCAAAACTGACCAGCGAAGAGGAAGTTGGTCCGGGAGCACATATCTGGTTATCGTGCTCCTCCGACCTGAAATATTGGGGCGATCATCAAATCCTTTTGAAAGCTCGGCGAGGCGCATGGTGGGATGCGAACAAAATCGGCCTGTGCTGCCCTCCGCTTGAGACACCCGATGGATGGCTCATTTTGTACCATGGGGTGCGTCAGACTGCCTCAGGGTGCATTTATCGGCTTGGGCTTGCTCTGCTGGACGGAGAAGACCCCACAAAGGTTCTGAGGCGCAGTGATGAGTGGATTTTCGGCCCCGAAGAGTCCTATGAGCGGGAAGGGGATGTGCGTGACGTTGTATTCCCATGCGGATGGGTTCACGATAAAGCTTCCGGTACTGTGCGTATCTATTATGGGGCTGCCGACAGTCGCATCTGTCTTGCGACCGGAACACTGAGTGATCTTTTGGAATATATCAAAAGCTGTCCCGGGCCGTCGGCTGATTCCACTTATTGACGCCTTGTTTGGCTGACCACGTTCCGGAAGAAAGGAGGAAATGATTTTGAAAGCGTTATTCTTAGCCGGCGGTATGGGAACGCGCCTGAGGCCGTTAACCAATCATGTACCGAAGCCGATGGTACCGATTATGGGAATTCCTCTTTTGGAACGGTCTATCGGCGAACTCAAGCAATGCGGAGTCGATGAGATTGTACTCAGCACCTGCTACCAAGCACATGTGATTGAACAGCACTTCGGGCCGGACAGCCGAAACGGAATCAAAATTCATTGTGTCTGCGAAGAAAAGCCGCTCGGCACCGGAGGAGCCATCAAAAACTGTGAAAAATACTTTGACGACACCTTCCTTGTGTTCAATTCCGACATTCTCTGTAATTTTGACTTAAAGGCGCTCGTCGCGTTTCACAAGCGAAAGAAAGCAGACGTAACCATCGCTTCGATTGAAATTCAGGACCCGCAGAATTACGGCGTCATTGAATTTGACCCGGAGGACACCATTCTTTCGTTTACGGAAAAGCCAAAACCCGGTGAAGAAAAATCCCACAACATCAATGCCGGAATCTATGTTTTTGAACCGCGCGTACTGGATGCAATCCCTGCCGGCAAAAAGGTTTCCATCGAGAGGGATATTTTCCCCATGTTATTAAAAGAGGGATACCGCATGGCGGTTTACCGCGGCAACAGCTACTGGATTGACATTGGAACGCCTAAGAAGTATATGCAGGCACACACAGACATTTTTGAAGGCTCCTGCCATGTGCCTGAGAACGATTTCAAGAGTGCCCAGATCTACGGGCGTGAGAACGTTGACCTAGACCCCACCGCTAAAATCACCGGGCCGGTCTGGTTCGGCAAGAACGTTCATATTGGGGCAAATGCCGTCATCGGGCCAAACGTGGTCATCGGTGACGGATTTGAAGCAGGCCGCGGATTGGAGGTGCGCAACAGCGTTATCTGGAAGAATGTTACGGCCGGTAGTGGCGTAAGCTTTGACCATTCCGTTGTAACAAGCGGCTGCAAATTGGATAGCGGCGTGCAGTGCCAAAACATGATTTATTCTCCGGAATGCAAACTCCCATTCACATAATATCGGAAAGGAATGTCTCTCTTGGAAGATAAAAAAATTCCGAATACTCTGTTTCTCAGCACCTACCCCCCTCGCGCCTGTGGAATTGCGACGTTCACCCAAGACTTAATCCACGCTCTGGAAAAGGAATGCGGCTGCACGCCGGGCGTTGTTGCGATCAATGACGGGGCGTATGAGTATCCGCCGGAAGTGAAAATGACGCTGAACCAGTATGACCCGAATTCATACCTGGAAATTGCACAGCAAATCAACGTATCCGGTGCTGAACTATTGATGATTGAACACGAATTCGGCATTTACGGAGGGCGCTGCGGCGAATATCTGTTGAAGCTAACGAAGCTGCTGGAGATTCCTTACCTGCTGACACTTCACACAGTCCTTCCGAACCCCAAAAAGCTGCAGCACACAATTCTGACAAAGCTTGCGGAAGGATGCCGGAAAGTCATTACAATGTCGAACACATCGGTGCAGATTCTGAAAGACGTCTACGGCATTGACCCCGAAAAAATTGCAGTCATCCCGCACGGAGTACCGGAAATCGCCGTTGAGGACCGGGAACAGCTCAAGAAAGAAATCGGCGTTGATGGGCGGTTCGTGGTAAGCACCTTTGGTCTGCTCAGCCCCGGCAAGGGATTGGAGTACGGCATCGGTGCCGTTGCGAGGGTTGCAAAAAAACACCCTGAAATACTCTACCTCATTCTCGGCCAGACACATCCGGTCATCAAAGAAAAGTACGGAGAGCAATACCGAGAAAAGCTCGAAGAAAAAGTTAAGGAACTCGGAATTCAGGATAACGTGCGCTTTGTAAACCGCTACTTGACAAAAGAGGAAATCGTTTTTTACCTTGACGTATCCGACGCCTACATGACGCCGTATCTCGGAAAAGACCAGGCGGTAAGCGGAACCCTTGCCTATGCTGCCGGTTACGGAAGGGTCATTATTTCAACCCCATACCCTTACGCAAAGGAAATGCTTGCGGACGGGCGCGGGCTGCTAGCAAAATTCCGAAGCACAGTTTCCCTCGAAAAGTGTATTCTTCAGGTAATGCGAGACCCCAAGCTGAAGGAGAAAATGGAGCGAAACACCTTGAAACTCGGTCAAAACATGATGTGGAGCAAGGTCGCGGAAAATTATCGCTCTGTTTTCCGGGAGGCTATTTCATGCGGAGAGGGTGCAGAGAATGCCGGAAATTGATTTGCGTTACCTTTTTCGCCTCACGGATGATACCGGAATATTCCAGCACGCCGTACTGGGTATTCCGGATCCATCCGAGGGGTATACGACCGACGACAATGCACGGGCGTTAATTCTGGCCGATATGCTTTATGAGCGCTATGGCGGGAAGCGGTTTGAGGATCTTATCGTTCGCTACCTGAGCTTTTTACTCTATGCCGAACGGGGTCACTGGTTCCGGAATTTTATGAATTATAATCGAGAATTCACCGAAAAGCGCGGCTCCGAAGACTGTTACGGCAGGAGCATCCTAGCCCTCGCATACACCGCTTCCCGCTCATATTTGCCGTCAACAATCCGGGAATGTGCGAAAAATTTGCTTGACCGAACGATTCCTGCCTGTAGAAATCTGAAATATCCGAAAGGAATTGCATATACAGCCGTCGGCCTTTCTTTGTATAACTCCAGTGAAGCTGCTCATTACCGCAAAATCCTACGAGAAGAACTGATTGAAATATATCAAAAATGTCGCAAGAAAAACTGGCATTGGTTTGAAGATGAAATTACATATTGCAGCGGGATTCTGCCTTATGCGATTCTTTGTACATACAACCCAGAAAATCTGCAATTCAAAATCGGACTCGAAAGCCTTGATTTTCTTTCAAAACTGACATTTCGTAACAAGATGTTTTTCCCAGTCGGGTGTAATGGATGGATGAAACGCGGCGGTTCCCCTGCCGTTTATGATGAACAGCCCGTGGAAGCCTGCAACATGATGATGGTTTGCATGAAGGCCTATGAAGCAACCGGCAGCGGCGTTTATTTGGAGCAAGCGAAGCATTGTTTCCAGTGGTACCTTGGGAGAAATATCTCTCACATTTCTATGATAGACCCGGAAACCGGCGGCTGTTGCGACGGGATATCGCCATTCAGAGTCAACAAAAACGAAGGAGCCGAAAGTCTGATTTGCTGGCTGATTTCTGCATTGGTTGCCGAACAGAATGGTTGGTATACCTGAAGTTTCATGAGCAAATGCTGATTTTTGCCGCTTTTTTACTTGACAAGCTACTCCTTTTATGATAAACTAATTGAGTCAACTCGCGAGAGTGGCGAAATTGGCAGACGCGCAAGATTCAGGTTCTTGTGGATGATTAAAAGTCCATAAGGGTTCAAGTCCCTTCTCTCGCACCATTGTGAAAGCGCCTATCATGTTTGGGATATCATGATAGGCGCTTTGTTGTATTTCTGGGAAACTGCAGGAAATCCTAACGTTGTACTGAATTCTCCATCCGCATCTAACCATAATCAAAAGGCCGATGATAATATTCATGGGCCTTTTTGTTTGAATAAACATGCTATGTTTTCGATCATTAATGCTCTGTCTGATTTCCCGCAAATACAGTAAAAGACCGTCCATTCAATGGACGGTCTTTCTGGCTCCCCGTGTTGGACTCGAACCAACGACCCTGCGGTTAACAGCCGCATGCTCTACCGGCTGAGCTAACGAGGAATATTCGTGTTGGCGCCACCTATTGTCCCAGGCCGTCACCAGCCAAGTATCGTCAGCGCATGTGAGCTTAACTTCCGTGTTCGGAATGGGAACGGGTGTACCCTCACTGCAATCGGTACCAACTAATATCGCTGCCCAGCAGCATGAAGTTTTTGTCCTCAGGAAACTGGATTCATCATTTGAACAGTTTCCCGATTCAAATGGTGACCCGTGCGGGACTCGAACCCACGTTAACGGCGTGAGAGGCCGCTGTCTTAACCGCTTGACCAACGGGCCAAAAGATAACTTCATGCCGCCTAGCAGGTATTTGGTGCACCATCAGGGATTCGAACCCGGGACACCCTGATTAAGAGTCAGGTGCTCTACCAGCTGAGCTAATGGTGCATAAATATGTACCCTGAAAACTGAATAAAGGTGAAGCAGGTATGGGCGAGAGATGAGCGCCCGACCGAAGTATGGTCAAGCTCTCGGCCTATTAGTACTGCCAAGCTGAACACGTTACCGTGCTTACACATGCAGCCTATCAACCTTGTAGTCTACAAGGGGCCTCTCCAGCTTACGCTGTGGGATATCTTATCTTGGAGTCGGCTTCACGCTTAGATGCTTTCAGCGTTTATCCGATCCGCACATAGTTGCCCAGCTGTGCCACTGGCGTGACAACTGGTGCGCCAGAGGTGCGTCCATCCCGGTCCTCTCGTACTAAGGACAGCTCTCCTCAAATATCCTACGCCCACGACAGATAGGGACCGAACTGTCTCACGACGTTCTGAACCCAGCTCGCGTACCACTTTAATCGGCGAACAGCCGAACCCTTGGGACCGAATTCAGCCCCAGGATGTGATGAGCCGACATCGAGGTGCCAAACCTCCCCGTCGATGTGGACTCTTGGGGGAGATCAGCCTGTTATCCCCAGGGTAGCTTTTATCCGTTGAGCGACGGCAATTCCACTCTCATACCGCCGGATCACTAACTCCAACTTTCGTTTCTGCTCGGACCGTCATCCTCGCAGTCAGGCTGGCTTTTGCGTTTACACTCTTTCGCACGGTTTCCGTCCGTGCTGAGCCAACCTTTGAGCGCCTCCGTTACCTTTTAGGAGGCGACCGCCCCAGTCAAACTGCCCGTCTAACAATGTCCCCCGACCGGTTTACGGCCGCAGGTTAGAATTTCAGCAACTTAAGGGTGGTATCCCAAGGGTGACTCCGCCGCAGCTAGCGCCGCGGTTTCCCAGTCTCCCACCTATCCTGTACATAAATTGCCGAAACCCAATATTAAACTGCAGTAAAGCTCCATGGGGTCTTTCCGTCTTGTCGCGGGTAACCGGCATCTTCACCGGTACTACAATTTCGCCGGGCGGGTAGTTGAGACAGTGCCCAGATCGTTACACCTTTCGTGCGGGTCGGAACTTACCCGACAAGGAATTTCGCTACCTTAGGACCGTTATAGTTACGGCCGCCGTTTACTGGGGCTTCAATTCGATGCTTGCACATCTCCTCTTAACCTTCCAGCACCGGGCAGGTGTCAGCCCCTATACTTCATCTTTCGATTTAGCAGAGACCTGTGTTTTTGCTAAACAGTCGCCTGGGCCTATTCTCTGCGACCACATCGCTGTGGCACCCCTTCTCCCTAAGTTACGGGGTCAATTTGCCGAGTTCCTTAACTACCCTTCTCCCGCTGGCCTTAGAATCTTCTTCCTGTCTACCTGTGTCGGTTTGCGGTACGGGCGCATCAGATATCCATACAGCTTTTCTCGCCCCACTTCAGGCATACTTCCCTACTCTAATTTCGGTCCCTTACGCCCGGGTCAACCATCGCCCGGGTTATGCCCTTCGCAGGTGTCACTGTACTTAAATCTTTCTGCGGTAACGGAATATCAACCGTTTGTGCATCGGCTACGCCTTTCGGCCTCACCTTAGCTCCCGACTTACTTGGAGCGGACGAACCTTCCTCCAAAAACCTTAGACTTTCGGCCAATATGATTCTCACATATTTCTCGCTACTCATTCCGGCATTCTCACTTCTGTACTGTCCACCAGCGCTTCCGCTCTGATTTCATCCTGTACAGAACGCTCTCCTACCATCCCTTTCGGAATCCCAAGCTTCGGTATATGATTTTAGCCCCGTTGAATTTTCGGCGCAGGGCCACTCGACCAGTGAGCTATTACGCACTCTTTTAATGAATGGCTGCTTCTGAGCCAACATCCTGGTTGTCTGAGCAACCCCACATCCTTTCCCACTTAACCATATTTTGGGACCTTAGCTGTGGGTCTGGGCTGTTTCCCTTTCGACGATGAAACTTATCTCACACCGTCTGACTCCCGCACTTAAATTATCCGGCATTCTGAGTTTGATAGGCTTCGGCAACCTTTCGGCCCCTAGTCCATTCAGTGCTTTACCTCCGGTAATTATGTGCGAGGCTAGCCCTAAAGCTATTTCGGAGAGAACCAGCTATCTCCGGGTTCGATTGGAATTTCACCGCTACCCACACCTCATCCGCTACCATTTCAACGGGAGTCGGTTCGGTCCTCCATGAGGTTTTACCCTCACTTCAACCTGGACATGGGTAGGTCACCCGGTTTCGGGTCGAATACAACTGACTTCTTGCGCCCTATTCAGACTCGGTTTCCCTACGGCTCCGGACCTTAAGTCCTTAACCTCGCCAGTTACATTCACTCGCCGGACCATTCTACAAAAGGTACCCGATCACCCTTTGACGGGCTTTCGGTGCTTGTAAGCACAAGGTTTCAGGTTCTATTTCACTCCCCTCCCGGGGTGCTTTTCACCGTTCCTTCACAGTACTCTTCTCTATCGGTCACCAGGGAGTATTTAGGCTTGGAGAGTGGTCTCCCCATCTTCCCACCGGATTCCTCGTGTCCGGCGGTACTCTGGATACAGCCCCATGTGTTCCGTCTTCGCCTACGCGGCTTTCACGCTGTCTCGCAGGCCTTCCCAGACCTTTCGGCTGACTTCCCACATTTCTTAGCTGTCCGAAACCCCGAGAACATTGCTGCCCTCGGTTTGGCCTCTTCCGCGTTCGCTCGCCACTACTTGCGGAATCTCTCTTGATTTCTTTTCCTCGCCCTACTTAGATGTTTCAGTTCAGGCGGTTCCCCCCGTATACCTATGAATTCAGTATACGGTGACTGGACATGACTCCAGCCGGATTGCTCCATTCGGAAATCTGCGGATCAATACCTACTTACGGTTCCCCGCAGCTTTTCGCAGTTTGTCGCGTCCTTCTTCGGCTCCTGGTGCCAAGGCATTCCCCTTGCGCTCTTTGTAGCTTGACCATGTGATATCGTTCGGTTCTCAAAATTGCAGTTCCCTTAAACAAGATTTCGCAAAACCTTGATTAATTGATAACAACTTTTTCTCGCTTAATATCTGCTTCGTGCTTTATTCAGTTTTCAAGGTACAGACACACAGTGTCATTCGTCGCGCTTTACTCAACCGCTTCCGCAGCCTCGCAGTCGCGCAATTGAGATACTGTATGTTATTTTGCAGGCTCAACCTGCTGGTGGGCTTAAGTGGACTCGAACCACCGACCTCACGCTTATCAGGCGTGCGCTCTAACCGGCTGAGCTATAAGCCCATATCTTCTTCCGGCCAGAGGCTATCAGTGTTTCTTAGCCACAATAGCCGTTGGTGGAGATAAACGGGATCGAACCGTTGACCTCCTGCTTGCAAAGCAGGCGCTCTCCCAGCTGAGCTATACCCCCATATAGGAGTTATTCAACTGTTTGGTCTTTTCTCGTTCTCTTTCCCTGAAGAACCTTCGCCGTCTCCGGCTTGGGGCCTTCAAAATTAAACAACGATTCAGGAATGGTCCTCCGTAATTCTGACCTTGGATTCGCAACAGATTTTCCATCTGTTCGCTCTCTCCATAGAAAGGAGGTGATCCAGCCGCACCTTCTGATACGGCTACCTTGTTACGACTTCACCCCAGTCGCCAATCCTACCTTCGGCGGCGCCCTCCTTGCGGTTAGACTACCGACTTCGGGTATTACCGGCTCCCATGGTGTGACGGGCGGTGTGTACAAGGCCCGGGAACGTATTCACCGCGGCATGATGATCCGCGATTACTAGCAATTCCGGCTTCACGCAGGCGGGTTGCAGCCTGCGATCCGAACTGGGACCATTTTTGGGGATTTGCTCCGCCTCGCGGCTTTGCTTCCCTTTGTTGATGGCCATTGTAGTACGTGTGTAGCCCAGATCATAAGGGGCATGATGATTTGACGTCGTCCCCACCTTCCTCCGTTTTGTCAACGGCAGTCTGATTAGAGTGCTCTTGCGTAGCAACTAATCACAAGGGTTGCGCTCGTTGCGGGACTTAACCCAACATCTCACGACACGAGCTGACGACAACCATGCACCACCTGTCTCAACTTTCCCCGAAGGGCACTCCCATATTTCTACAGGATTAGTTGGATGTCAAGATCTGGTAAGGTTCTTCGCGTTGCTTCGAATTAAACCACATACTCCACTGCTTGTGCGGGCCCCCGTCAATTCCTTTGAGTTTCAACCTTGCGGTCGTACTTCCCAGGTGGATTACTTATTGTGTTAACTCCGGCACGGAGAGGGTCAGACTCCCCACACCTAGTAATCATCGTTTACGGCATGGACTACCAGGGTATCTAATCCTGTTTGCTACCCATGCTTTCGTGCCTCAGCGTCAGTTAGAGCCCAGCAGACCGCCTTCGCCACTGGTGTTCTTCCCGATCTCTACGCATTTCACCGCTACACCGGGAATTCCGTCTGCCTCTACTCCACTCAAGCCCCACAGTTTCAAATGCAGTCCATCAGTTAAGCCGATGGTTTTCACACCTGACTTGCAGAGCCGCCTACGCACCCTTTACACCCAGTAAATCCGGACAACGCTCGCTCCCTACGTATTACCGCGGCTGCTGGCACGTAGTTAGCCGGAGCTTCCTCCTTGGCTACCGTCATTATCGTCACCAAGGACAAAGGTTTACAATCCGAAGACCTTCTTCCCTCACGCGGCGTCGCTGCATCAGAGTTTCCTCCATTGTGCAATATCCCCCACTGCTGCCTCCCGTAGGAGTCTGGGCCGTGTCTCAGTCCCAATGTGGCCGTTCAACCTCTCAGTCCGGCTACCGATCGTTGCTTTGGTGGGCCGTTACCTCACCAACTGGCTAATCGGACGCGAGCCCATCTCTCAGCGGATTGCTCCTTTGATTCTAAAGCCATGCGACCTCAGAATGTTATGCGGTATTAGCGTCCGTTTCCAGACGTTATCCCCCTCTGAGAGGTAGGTTGCTCACGCGTTACTCACCCGTCCGCCACTAAACTGTCTCGAAGCAAGCTCCAAAACAGTTCCGTTCGACTTGCATGTGTTAGGCGCGCCGCCAGCGTTCGTCCTGAGCCAGGATCAAACTCTCTAAAAATTTGGTATATATACGTCCGAAGACGTTTATATCAATTTCTAGAGCCTCTTAGCTCTTTTCGATACACTAACGTGTATTCGTAATCTCTTTGCGAGTATCTCTACTCTCTGGAAAATTACGGGTTCCGTATTCCTTACTCGTTGTTTAATTTTCAAGGTCCCATGCGGTCCCTCAGCCTTTTGGCTTTCGTTTCCACAGCGCCCTTTCCGCAAGGCGCTTGTCTATAATACCTCACGTTTGCTCGTTTGTCAACACCTTTTTCGGGTTTTTTCGCAGTTTTTTAAATCTTTTCATTGTTGTTCTTTTGAGGAACAATGACGGCGTTTTGTAAGGATAAATGCGCCCCTATGGGGAAAACTTCTGAACAACAGGAAAAAGGAGTTGATGAGTACGAACCGAAAGCTAAAATACGTTTGGCGTGTTGTCGTTATCCTGCTGCTGAACATTCTAATCATAGCCGCGTTCATGCGCACGAACAACAACAGCGTTCAGACTCTTTCAAAAGTCGGGTCAACCGGAACAGAAGTTCGCCAGATTCAGACCAGACTGAAACAATGGGGCTATTACAAAGGAAGCGTTGACGGCATCTATGGCACCGCAACAAAGAACGCCGTGATTGCGTTTCAAAAGAAGAACGGACTGACACCCGACGGTATTGCAGGACCTGCGACCCTCGCGAAAATCGGCATCTCTTCTTCGGGCGGCAACACCGGAGGAGCCGGCGGCTTTAGTCAGAACGACGTAAACCTGCTGGCGCGTGTTATCTCCGCAGAGGCCCGTGGTGAACCCTACGTGGGTCAGGTTGCCGTCGGAGCGGTTATTCTCAACCGCATTGACCATCCGTCTTTCCCGAACACGCTGGCGGGCGTCATCTACCAGCCCGGCGCATTCTCCTGTATCACAGACGGAGGCATCAACGCTCCTGTTGAGGATTCTGCTTACAGGGCAGCGCGTGACGCAATGAACGGCTGGGATCCATCCGGCGGCGCTATCTATTACTATAATCCTAAGAAATCGACGAGTCAGTGGATCTTCGCGCGACCGGTCATCACAGTAATCGGTGACCATCGGTTCTGCGCCTAATAGATGTATGCAGCAAAAAAGCGGCGTATGAATATCATACGCCGCTTCTCTTTTTATTGTTCCTTATATAACTTATATTACATAACGTTCCGCGAAACAGGCATCAGCCGTTTGCCTTGAACTCCGTAAACAGCTTTTTGATTTTTTCGCCATAGGCCTTGTTGGCGTCGTCGGTTAAGGAATTGTTGTAAATCATAAGATATTTTCCGCTATTCGACAGAACTGCGTTCACTTGCTGGCCGATAACGGTGAACTTACCGGTGGACTTTACGTCGGAAATCACTTTCTTTGCGGTGTCGTTCAGGTTCTTCGTGTCGAATTCATACAGTTCCAGCGTCACGTTGTTTTTCCCGTTGTAATCATACTTATAGCGAACGCCGGCCTTCGCGCCGATCATATCGCTGCGCATCTCTTCCGGTGTTCCCGCGACGGAAGCGTTTGCTGTGAGATATTTCTGCAGGCCTGCAAGATTATCCTCAACCGCGGAATCGTCAGCCGATGCAGCAGACTGTGCTTGCGACGTTTGGGAAGACGCGGAAGCATTTCTCGAAGCGCTCAGATCGGTACCGCACGCGGTAAGAGAAACGGCCAGAAGCGCCGCAACGGAAATAATCCAGAGTTTTTTCATATTGAAATCCGCCTTTTTCATTTCTTAGAAGGCTCGGCCGCAGGGTTCTTCCCCGCTTATTCCGGCCATTATTGTTACTTATTATCCGATTTTTTCCCCAGTTTGTCAAGGCAGCGGCATACGGAGGGGAGTGCCGCCGCTTTTTGACAAATCTTATCCTTAGAGTATTATATTGCATTATTATAACAATATTCAATATGCTGCACCGCAAAGCAGTTTTGGATGCCGTTTCGGTCAAACTTGGTTATTCAACTGCTGCCCCTATGCGGCATAAAAAAGCCCCATTTGCTTTGACAAATGGGGCGCATTTCTTGTTTTAGCTATTAGCGAGCATACCTACGGAACCATCACAGCAGGTAAGTGCTTGCGAGCCTGTCAATCATATTTCGCATGTCTGCCACCAAATCGTTGCTTCCGTCATGCAGGCTCCAGTCAAAAATCACACCTCTCGCCGCAACGAACAGCGTTTCGGTGATTTTGCAGACATCGGCTTCCGGTGGCAGTTCCCCGTTCTTCTGTCCCTCGCGGAGAATATCCATCAATAAATCCTGCATAGCGCGGCCATGGGTCAGAAACATCTTATTGGTGGGAACATAAAGGTTACGCACCATCGCCAAGCCGTCCTTCAAAGCGAGCTGTGCGTAGAGCGCAAAATACTCCGAGATTCTTTCTTTGCAGTTTTTTGTTCTGCTTAGGAGCGCAGGAATTTTATCCTTGAAGTATTTGTCTCCCTGCCGGTAGATTTCTACGAACAGGTCAAATTTCGACTGAAAGTAATGATAATAGGTTCCAACCGATACTTTTGCCTTTTTGGCGATTTGTTCGATGGTGATGTTCTCATAACCATACTTTTTCATCAGCGAAATGCCACATTCGTAGATTCTTTTTTTGGTCGCCAAGGCCTGCAGCGTTCGGCTTGTCACATCTTTGCCCATATTTTCCCGCCTTCCGATGATTCTCCGCTCCTAATAATACCTCACCGGCATGTTCGTTGCAAATAGCCGAAACAAGAGGAGATTCGCCTCGCAAGCAGGGGTGAATCTCCTCGTCGCATCTATGTAGAAATAAAGCGGTGTTTATTCAATGTGGCTGGCAACTTCGTATGCGTCCCAAATTGCATACATAATATTCGCCACTCTGCGGGCGTCGCCGAGCAGATGAATCTCGGGGACTTCGCCGCGAAGCTGATTGTAGAGCTCATTTTCCGAGGTATAGCCCACAGCAAGAATGACCGTATCCGCCTTGATGGACTGCACTCCGTCAGCGGTTTCCACCTGAAGCGTACTTCCGTCGTAACCGGTGGCTTTCGCGGAGGTGACGGTGCGAATCCCCTTGAACGGAATCAGCGCCGCCAGCATTTCGCTGTTTGCATGGCAAAGCGGAGCATTCACCGCAAGAATCTTCGGGAGGGCTTCCACAATGGTTACGTTCTTGCCCTGCTCACGCAGCCAGAGTGCGGTTTCGCAGCCGACTAGTCCGCCGCCGATGATGGCAACATCCTGCTTTGCGATGACCTTTCCGAGCAGCACGTCTGCGGCAGGATAAACCGGTGCCGAGCCGAGAGAGAAAACCTTCGGCTTCGAGCCGGTTGCCACAATCACGACATCCGCGCCGAGCTTGCGGACGTCTTCCGCTCCGACCTCCGTGTTCAGATGTACTTCCACGCCGAGCTTTTTCAGCTCATGCGTATACCACGCCGCAAGCGCGTGGTCATCCTGCTTGAAGGACGGGGTACCTCCCGGAATCAGGTTTCCGCCCAATGCCGAAGATTTTTCGTAAACAACCGGTTCGTGGCCGCGAAGTGCCAGCACGCGGGCCGCTTCACATCCGGCAACACCGCCGCCGACAATAACGACCTTCTTTTTGCGCAGCGCGGGAACAAGGCGTGTCGAGCGTTCGCGGCAGGCCTGCGGATTGACGGCGCAATTGAGGGCGGAGTACTCCTGAATGCGCCCCATGCATCCCTCGTGGCAGGAGAGGCACGGACGAATCGAAGCCGTATCTCCGGCTTTCAGCTTATTGACGTAGTCCGGGTCGGCAAGCAGCGGGCGGCCGAGCGAAACGATATCGCACGCCCCGTCTGCCACGGCTTTTGAAGCCATTTCCGGATCATCCATGCGGCCGGCGCAGATGACGGGCACATCCACAACATCCTTTACCATCTTTGCGTAAGGAATGTAGAGGCCCTTCTTCTGGTACATCGGCGGATGGTTCCACCACCAGGCGTCGTAGCATCCGACGTCTACGTCAAGCGCGTCATAGCCATACTCCGCGAGCAGCTGTGCCGCTTTGAGGCCTTCTTCGATGTCTCTGCCCTTTTCTTCAAATTCCTCGCCCGGCAGAGCGCCGACGCGCCAGTCCTTAATGAAGCTCTTCACACTGTACCGCAGCGTTACCGGGAAGTCATCCCCGCAGGTTTTCTTAATCTCTTCCAGAATCTCGCGGGCAAAGCGCAGGCGGTTCTCAAGGCTTCCGCCGTATTCATCGGTGCGGTTGTTGAACAGTGAAATGGCGAACTGGTCAATCAGATACCCTTCATGCACGGCATGAATCTGCACACCGTCGAACCCGGCCCTTTTCGCATTGTAGGCCCCTTTGCCGAACTGCTTGACGATTTCATGGATTTCTTCCACTTCAAGCGGACGGCAGATTTTATCGAGCCAGCGGTGCGGAATGGCAGAAGGCGCCACAGGCGGGTGTTCGCCAAGATTGGTCGGAATGGTGACTCTGCCGAACCCGCCGGAAAGCTGCAGAAATACCTTTGCATCGTAGGCATGGATTCTTTCGGTCATTTCGCGCGCGGTGCGGATAAAATGCACGGGGTTATGCGTGGAACACGGGGTGTTCGGCATATCGTGCTGTTCCACCTTGTTGTCAACAAACGTGACACCGGTGAAAATCAGGCCTGTGCCTCCCTTGGCTCTTTCCACGTAGTAGTCAATGCCGCGCTGGTTAAAGCCGCCCTCCGCATCCCCAAGTCCCAGAGGGCCCATCGGAGCCATAGCAAATCGGTTTTTTATGGTGCAGTTGCCGATGGAAACTTGTTCAAACAGATTCGCATACTTGTTAGGCATAAACATTCCTCTTTTACCGAATTGATTCAGTGAATGCATTCAACGAAATCAATTTATCACGCGGATATCTTATTGTCAAGCACCTTCTCTACTGTCCTAAAGGTATGACTTGTTCCGCGTGTTGATGACTTTTCCTGTCGGGGCGATTTCCGCTTTCCGCCGCTGTCTCTTTGCTTACGAGAGGCTCGCCTTCGATTTTAGCAAGCGATGTCCGTACTGCTTGCGGGGAGTTGGGAAACGACGGCGTTCCCCGGACTGTTTTTGCTGTATCCGGTATGCGTAATGGCGGGAATCGCCGCGGCGACGGGGCAGAAGGCGTTTCCGAATCATAAAGGTCATTTTCTCTCCCTGCTTATTTGCCCATATTATACCATTATAGTGAATTGATAACAATTCCTGCCGTGTTTTATTTTTCTAAATTTGAAGATACTTCTGCTTTTGTTCCAGAGAAAAAGTGCCGAATTTGCGCTGTGGACTGCCATAGAAAGCCGCAGGCCCTCATATATTTTAGCGTATGGGGGGAAGGTGTTTTGTCATGTTGATTCATGTTGTAAAAGCAGGCGATTCACTCTGGAGCATCGCGAACAGCTATCAGGTCCCGCTGGATTCCATCATCTCCGCCAACGGGCTGGCGGACCCCGATGTGCTCGTTGTGGGAGAGGCTCTCGTAATTCCGACGGCAGGCGTGTCCTATGTTGTGCAGCCCGGTGACTCTCTGTGGAAAATCGCGCAGAAATACGGCGTCACGGTTGCCAACCTCGCCACTGCCAACAACATCACAAATCCGCAGAATTTAACAATCGGCTCAACGCTCACCATACCGAACGGATATCGGCCCGCCATCGGCGTAAACGGGTACATTGACATTTTCGGGCAGTCAGCCGTTCCCATTGTGAACCGGCACGCCGAATTGCTGACCTATTTAGCACCGTTCGCCTATCTGATCCGGGAGGATGCAGGACTCGACCCAATCGACGACGAGCCGATTATTCAGGCCATGAAGGCGTATGGCACCGTGCCGGTAATGGCTGTCACCAACTTCACCTCCACGTCGCGAGGAGAAAATCTCGCTTCGCAGGTTCTGAATGACCCGATGCTGGTTGAAACACTGCTCGACAATATCCTTTCGGTCATGAACCGAAAGGGATATCAAAGTCTGAACGTCGACTTTGAGAACGTTCTTCCAGAGGACCGAGAAGCCTACAACAGCTTTCTGATGCGCGCCGCCGACCGCCTGCACGCGGAAGGGTATTTCCTCTCCACCGCCCTCGCACCGAAAACAGGGCCGACGCAGGCAGGGCTGCTCTACGAGGCGCACGACTACCCCGCCCACGGCAGGATTGCCGATTTCGTCGTCCTGATGACCTACGAGTGGGGATACCGGAAAGGTCCGCCACAGCCGATTTCTCCGATCAACAAAATCAGGCAGGTGCTTGATTACGCCGTTTCGGTCATCCCGCCGGAGAAAATTTATCTCGGGTTTCAAATCTACGCGCGGGACTGGGTCCTTCCCCACCAAGCCGGACAGGAAGCCGAAACCTTCAGTCCGCAGGAAGCCATCAGCCGCGCCGCGAAGTACGGGGCCGAAATTATGTATGACTCCGAGGCGGCCTCACCCTTCTTCCGCTACACCGACGAAAACGGCGTTGAACACGAGGTTTGGTTTGAAGATGCACGCAGCGCGCAGGCGAAGTTCGACGCCGTGAAAGACTACGGCCTGGCCGGAATCAGCTATTGGCCCATCACCCCTGCATTCCCCCAGAACTGGAGTTTGCTGGACGCCACTTTTATCGTGAAGAAAAGAGAACAATAAAAATGCGCCCGGCAAACAGCCGAACGCGCTTTTCCCCGTGTAAACCTTCGGTTTTCGGTTATGCTATGTTGGTGATAACCAACGCAAATCGGGGGTGATACACAATGAAGGTCGAAGTCAAAAAAATCAGCCGCAAAAGCAACGCCGAGAACAGCAAAAGCCTGAACCAACCCACGCATGTGAAAAACCAGAACGACGAGCACAACGCAAGAAAAGTCTCTCTCGGCCCCAATACAAATCGTTAAATTTATGTTCCGATTTTACTTCTAGTAATTTTCTTGAAAAGCCATCCAAACGGGGAGATACTAAATTGGAAGCAGCGGGACATGTGTGCTCGTTTTGGGCAAAAAGTACTCCTCTCGGAGGGGCTTCTTTACAAATTGACTTTTAATTTCGCATCACCTTGCAGATACTATCTGCGAGGTGATTTCTTTGTATCGCGATCTTCACGAAATGCTTATGCTAAACGACAACACACGTCAATATTTTATGAAACTTCCGGTGCGCGTCCAAATGACCGCCCACGACATGAACGATGAAATTCACACAGAAGAGGAACTGCACCACCTGATTGACCGCATGACGAAAATCCATTATTAACTGCATCCGTACCGAAATTCACATTCCATCCAAATATTGGATTTGATTTCTTCGAATAATTCCGTTAAGCTAGTATTGTGAAAAGATGGTTTTCAAAATATCATTCCCAAGCCGCTCAGAAATGGGCGGCTTTCTTTTTTATCCACATTGTAGCTCTAAACAGAACGGCTGCGCATTTCTTGTACCATGTCACCATTGACAAAATTTTATCAGATAAATTATAATGAATGAAAGCTTTTAATTACTATAGAACGGCCTGAACAAAGGCTTAGGAGAATAGATATGGCGCCAAAAGACAACTTTCCTGAAGGGGTAAAAGTAAAATCGCTTTATAAAGCGATTAAGCTGCTCGATTATTTTGACAGCAACCACCCGGAACGCGGCATCAGCGAACTTGCGGAACTCAGCGGCATGCTCAAAAGCAGCGTATATAACATCATGAGTACATACGAGGCTTGCGGAATTATTGAAAAAAATCCGAAAACGGGCCGATACCGCCTCGGGCTGAAAATTCTGGCCTTGAGCAACGTCTTGGGTCAGGACGACGTCTTCTGGGAAGTCATCCGGCCGTATATGGAAGAACTCAGCGAGCAGACCGGAGAAACCGTTTTCCTCGCAACACCCTACGGCAACAACATCATCTACCGCGAAGCAGCCTACCCGAATCACGCCATTTCCGTCCGGGCAATCAAAGGCGTCGTAGCACCCATGTACTGCACAAGCTTAGGGAAAGCAATTCTTTCCTGCATGGAACCAGATTACACCGAGCGGGTTATTTCCGAGGGAATGAAAGCGTTCACCCCATACACCATAACCGACCCGCAGGCATTCCGTGAGGAAATTCAGAAAATCCGCATGCAGGGTTATTCCGTTGACAACATGGAGCATGAATACGGAATCAAATGCGTCGGCGTTCCTCTCCGGAACAGCGATGGTGAGCTGGTTGGCGCCATCAGCCTTTCCGGCCCCTCTCTGCGCTTTAAGGATGAGCAAATCAAGAAGTACGCGGAGCTGCTCACCGACTACGCCAGACGGATACAGAACCGCATTTAATCGGACTCCATAAAATGCAAAGCACACAGGTAAAAGCCTGTGTGCTTTTTTTGTTTTAAATTCCTTGTGAAAAAATGCCATAAAATGCTGGTAAATAGTTACATTGCACATTTTTGAGCAAATTTGAAGAATTCTATTGACAGATTTGCATAAAGCGCGTAAAATGACAACCACAAAACAGCGTTCATTTATAATGAATAAAATTGAAACCGGCGTTCAGAATTAATGAAAAACCAATTTCGTGGAATACAATCCGGAGGAATTTTTATGAGTATTCGCTTTTCAAACGGCGCATGGCCAACCATGGTGACGCCTTACAAGGAGAATGGGTCAATTGATTATGAAGCGCTCGCCAGATTGATAGACTGGTATATCGACAACGGGGCAGACGGTCTTTTCGCAACCTGCCAGTCCAGTGAGATTTTCCATCTGTCTTTGGATGAGAGGATAAAGCTGACGAAATTTGTAAAACTACAAACAGCCGGCAGAGTGCCCGTCATCGCCTCCGGACATGTCTCTTATGACTTAGAGGACCAGATTACGGAACTAAACGCGATTGCCGAGTGCGGTGTCGATGCTGTTATTCTCATCAGCAACCGGCTCGCCGGTGAAAATGAATCGGACGACGTTCTGCTGGAGCGGCTGGATCAAATCGTTCATGCGCTTCCCGAAGAGATTCCGCTGGGCTTTTATGAATGTCCTTACCCATACAAGAGGGTGCTTACGCCGAAGGTCATTAATTACTGCACATCTTCCGGGCGTTTCTACTTCCTCAAGGACACCTGCTGCGACATCGGGCAGATCGCTGCCAAGCTGGAGCTGCTGAAGGGCAGCAACATGCACTTGTACAACGCAAACACCTCCACGCTGCTGGACAGCCTAAAGCTCGGCGCAACAGGGTACAGCGGAGTGATGGCAAACTTCCAGATGAAGCTCTACGCTTGGCTCGTCAAGCATTGGCAGGAAGAGCCGGAACTCGCTGAGGAAGTGCAGGAGATTTTAACGGTCTGCTCACTCATTGAACTGAAAAACTACCCGGCAAACGCGAAATGTTTCTTAAATCTGAGCGGTGTGACCATGAATGAGAGTTCGCGGAGGGGAACCCAGGTCCTCCAGTCGGCAACCGAAATCCTGGAACTAAAGCAAATCCTCTCTTTGACAAAACGGCTCGAGAAAAAACTCGGCATTTAGTTCATTTTTCATGGGGAAGATTTTTCATTGTTCCTAGGAAATGAAAAACCAGCCTTTGAAAATATTTTGAAACAGGAGGAATTGTAAGAAAAATGAGGAAAAGAAGAACCATCGCACTTGCCGCTGCGGCAGCACTTATGGTATCCACTTTTACCGGCTGTGCAGGCGGCGACACAAGCAGCGCTGCTTCGGCAGCCTCAAGCCAAGCTGCGAGCGCGGCCGGAGCCACTACCATCACGTTCTATGGCGGTTGGACCGGTGCCGACCTTGACAAGATGACTGCTTTGGTCAACGAATTCAACAAATCACAAAATGCAGTAAAGGTAAACTTTACATCTCAGCAATGGACACAGATGTTCACAAAGTTCCTGGCTGACTACCAGGCAGGCTCCACGCCGGATGTTGTGGCAATGCACACCTTTGAAATGGGCCAGTTTGTCAACATGGGCGTTCTCGACAGCGATGCCATCAAAAACCTCGGCCTCAAAGAAAGCGACTATATCAAGACGGCTTGGGAAGGATGCACCTATGACGGCAAGCTCTACGGTGTTCCGCTCGATGTGAACATGCACGCCCTCTATTACAACAAAGATCTGTTTAAGAAGGCGGGCATCACAAAAGCTCCTTCCACAAGGGAAGAACTGATTGCTACGGCCCAGAAGCTCACAATTGACGCGAACGGCAAGAATGCGTCACAAAGCGGTTTCGATGCTTCAAACATTAAGCAGTACGGTTTCGGATTCCTGCAGAACCACCACACGTTCTACCAGATTTACGGCCTGATGAACCAGGAAGGCTACAATCCGTTCACCAACGACCAGACAATAATCTCACTCGATACCACAAAAGTTTCTCCCGCCATTCAGTTCCTGCAAGACCTAGCTTATAAGTACAAGGTCACGCCGGTCGGCGAAAAATCCCCGATTGACGACTTCAAAGCCGGCACAGTCGCAATGATTATCGACGGCAACTGGCAGCTCTCCGGACTACAGAACGTCACCTTTGACTGGGACACTGCAGAATATCCGCAGATTTTCGGTCAGAAGGCTGTTTGGGGCGCATCGGAACTTCTTGCGATGCCGAAGAACAAGAACGCAGATAAGCAGAAAGCAGCTGCAACCTTTATAAAATGGCTGTCGGAAAACTCCGCAAAATGGGCGGAATCCGGCCAGATTCCTGCAAACCTTGCCGCTCAGGCAGCTTCTACGAAGCTGAAGGGCATCAACGCTTACAACGCAGAACTGGATTATGTTAAGTTCCTCCCCGCCCACCCGAAGGCAGTCAAGATCTTCTCCAGCTCCGCTCCGAGCCCGATTCTAACGGCAGCACAGAACGCGATGCTGAACAATAAGAACGCCGATGAAATTACCATGCAGCTTCAGACCGACATCAACAAAGTTCTAGCCAGCTAAACCAATATCACTCGCAAACATTCGTTTTCCCCTTGTTCAGTTGCCGTCTCTCCGCGTGAGCCACCTTACGCGGAGAGACGCGGCGGCTGACGTCTAGACGCCATCTGTTCGCTTGAGACCCTTCAATACAAGGAGTTGAGATTCGCTATGCCAAAGGGGCAGAATTTTACATCGCCTGGAAACGGCACAGCTGCGAAGCCGCGGCGCACAAAATCCCTGAACGGTTCGCAAGGCAAAATCGCAGCACTGTTTTTGCTTCCATATCTTTTGATTTTTACGATTTTCAGACTCGGCCCTAGCATCGCCGGTATCTATATCAGCTTTTGCAAATGGGACTTGGCCGGCAGCCTTTCCTTCATCGGATTTGACAACTTCGTTCGGCTGCTGAAGGATACGAACTTCCATATTTCCCTGTGGAACACGCTGCTCTTTTTTGTCTTTACGCTTCCCCCGCTGATTGTTTTCAGCCTGCTTCTGGCGATTCTGCTGAATCAAAAGATGCGTTTCAAGAATGTGGGCAGAGTTGTGTCCATCATTCCTTATGTTCTGATACCGGCTGTTGTGGGTATCATCTGGAACTGGATGTATGACAACAACTTCGGTATTCTGAATTATTACATCAAGAAATTAGGCGGATCATCCGTTCAGTGGCTGACAAGCGACAAGATGGCTCTGATTTCCGTTTCGATAGTGGTGATTTGGTCTTTTATCGGGTATAACATGGTTCTCTTCCTCGCAGGACTTCAGGGAATTTCCCGCGAACTGTACGAGGCTTCGATGATTGACGGCGCCAACAAATTCCAGACTCTGATGAAGATTACTTTGCCCCTTCTCAGACCGATTACATCCATGGTCACCACCCTCACCCTGATTAACACCGTTCAGCTGTTCGACCAAATCTTCGTTATGACGAACGGCGGCCCGGGTACTTCCACCCTTACCATGGTGCAATACCTTTACACTTCTGCCTTCCAGAACTACGAAATGGGCTACGGTTCGGCAATTGAAGTTGTAATTCTGATTATTCTTGTGCTCCTGATCAAGCTCCAGAATAAGATTCTAAAAGTCGATGAGGGAGTGTGATTGACTGATGACTCATGCACTGAAGAACAGCTGGAAATATATCCTTCTGGTTGTTATCTGCGTCGTTTTCCTTTTTCCGCTCGCGTGGGCGCTTGTGTGCTCCGTTAAGCCGGAAGCGGAAATTTTAAGCTACCCGCCCAAGTGGATTCCTGAGATTTTCACTTGGTCAAACTACACTACGGTTTTGGCAAGATATCCCTATTTGGACTGGGCGAAAAACAGCATCATCACGGCCGGTTTAGGCACGCTGCTGATTCTGCTCTTCTCCTCCCTTGCGGCTTATGCTTTGGGCCGCTTTGAATTCCGCGGCAAAAAACTCATTTACAGCGTCATCGTCGCCATGCTCCTGATTCCGATTCAGGCCTACATGATTCCGCTGTACCTGATGTGCGCGAAGATGGGCATTCTCAACACCTACGCCTCCATTATTCTGCCATCTGTCGCCAACGTAACAAGCATCTTCATTCTCACCAGCTTTTTTAAGGGCCTGCCGAAGGAGCTGGAAGAAGCGGCGAGAATCGACGGATGCGGCGAGTTCCGCATTTTCGCGCAGATCATGCTCCCGCTTTCCAAACCGGCACTTTCCACGGTCACCATTCTTACCTTTATCTCCAACTGGAACAGCTTCCTGTGGCCGATGATTGCCATCCGCGAGGACACGCTCAAGACCCTGCCGGTCGGCATCGCACAGTTCATGGGCTCGGTCAACTCCAACGCGCAGTTCCAGTACGGCACCGCTCTGGCAGGCTGCTGCATGGCTGTTATCCCGACCTTGATTGTGTTCCTGTTCCTGCAGCGCTACTTCGTTGAAGGCATCGCCAGCACAGGCATTAAGGGTTAACGGATATGAAGGATTGTGCGGAATTTCGAAAAATTACACACGAATATATCTGCGGCAAAAATGCCCCGTTTCAAAGCTGCCATGCTTCCAGTGTGGCAGCTTTAAGGGACGGCAGCATTTTTGCTGTTTGGTTTGCCGGCAGCAAAGAAGGAGCCGACGACGTCGGAATCTGGGGCGCGCAGCGCCGCGGCGGAGTCTGGGGTCAGCCACATATCCTCGCGCAGCGGGATGGCGTACCGCACTGGAACCCGGTGCTCTTTGTGCGGCCCGACGGCTCCGTCATGCTCTTTTACAAAACCGGCAGGGAGATTTCCTCTTGGCAGACGCAGTTCATGATTTCCACGGACAACTGCCGAAGCTGGTCTCAGCCGCGGGAATTGGTCCCCGGCGACCGAGGCGGCAGAGGTCCCGTTCGCAACAAGGTCATTACCCTTTCGAACGGAAGGTGGCTCGCTCCCGCTTCCCGCGAAGACGGCGAGTGGCGCTGCTTTGCCGATTATTCGGACGACCAAGGAGCCACGTGGCACAAAAGCAATGAAGTTTTTGCGGGGCTGCGGAAGGAATATTCGATTAATCCCGACCACAAGGATATTCCGGTATCCGAGCAGTCTTACAGCGGCCGCGGCGTGATTCAGCCGACGCTGTGGGAATCGAAGCCGGGCATGGTTCACATGCTGATGCGAAGCTCGGAAGGCTCGATTTTCCGAAGCGATTCCGAGGATTACGGCACGACCTGGTGCCCGGGCTACGCGACCTGCCTGCCGAACAACAACAGCGGCATCGACGTAGCGAAAGCCGTCGACGGGAGGTTGTTTCTGGCCTATAACCCCGTCGGCTTGAACTGGGGTCCGCGCTGCCCGCTGAAGCTCGCCTGCTCGGAAGACAACGGCGTTACCTGGCGGGACGTGCTCACCTTGGACGACGAACCCGGCGAATATTCTTACCCCGCGATCGTTTCTCACGAGAACAGCCTGCTGATTACTTATACTTATCGGCGGATCGATATCGCCTTTTGGAAGCTCGACTTGGCTTGAAAATTTTCTCTGAAAATCTTCTCTCAATGGAAGGCGTAAACAAATGATTTATGACACAAAAGAGAATCTGCAAAACTACAAGGGCATCAGCAAAAACCTCGACCTTGCCCTCGATTATCTGGAGCGGGCCGACCTTTCCGGTATGGAGGCCGGAAGGTATGAAATCGACGTCAGCCATGTATTCGCACTCGTGCAGGCGCCGCAAACGCGTCCGCAGGAGCAGTGCCGCTGGGAGGCCCACAAAAAATATATTGATATTCAGTATTTAATCGACGGGCAGGAAACCATCGGCTTTCAGAAGACCGAAGCTATGGCGGTTTCGGAGGCATACAACGCGGAGAAGGATCTTGTCTTTTTCCGCGAAAACGGAGAAGGCTTTTTCCCCCGGCTCGTTCCCGGCAGCTTCGTGATTTGCTTCCCGACGGACGCGCACAAGCCCCTGATTTGCACGGACGAGCCTCAGTCGATTAAAAAAGTGGTTGTAAAAGTTGAAGTACAGTCCCCAACATCTGATTAAATGGAGCGAAGAGGTATGCAGAAAAGACCGAAAATTCTTGTCGTCGGCAGCTTTGTCATGGATTTGATTGTGAGCACCGAAAAGTTCCCGAATTCGGGTGAAACCGTGCTGGGCAAAAGCTTCCGCACCGCTCCCGGCGGAAAGGGCGCGAATCAGGCGGTGCAGGCCGCGCGCCTTGGCGCCGACGTTACCATGGTAGGAAAAGTGGGAAACGATGACTTCGGAAGAAGCCTCATCAATTCCTGCAAGGAATCCGGTATCCACACCGAGCATATTGCAGTTGACCCCGAGGTATCTTCCGCTGTCGGGAATATCATCTTGGAAGTCGGCGAAGGAAAGTCGGCAAAGAACCGAATCGTGGTCGTTCCGGGCGCCAACATGACGATTACGCCGGAGGATGTCGCTTTCCTGAAGGATACCATCGACCAGTACGACATGGTTATCCTGCAGCTCGAAATCCCGATGCAGATTAATGAAATCGTTGCGAAGTACGCCTTTGACAAGAACGTGCCCGTCATGCTCAACTCCGCCCCGTCGGCTCCGCTTTCCGAGGAGCTGCTTTCGCGCCTGACTTATATCTCGCCCAATGAGCATGAAGCGGCTGACCTTACGGGCATCCACATCCGCAAGGACGGGAAACTTGTGAATCAGAACGACGCAGAAGCTGTGGTTGATTCGCTGCTGCAAAAGGGCGTGAAAAATGCAGTCATTACGCTCGGCAGCGCGGGCGCGGTGGTAGCAAACAAGAACGAATTTGTCTACCAGCCGTGCATTGACGTGGTGGAGGTAAAGGACCCGACCGCCGCAGGCGATTCCTTTGTGGGCGCCTTTACCACCGGGTTGTGCGCGGGGCTGAGCCTCAGCGAAGCGCTGACGTTTGCGAACTACACCGCAACGCTTACGGTTTCGCGCATGGGCGCGCAGCCCTCGCTGCCGTACCTCGACGAGGTCCTTGACCTGATGAAGAAGGTAGGGCAATTCGGATTCGATTTTTCACGGTTGGATATTCTGAAACAATCTTGAAGGAGAAAAGCGATGATTAATAAAGAGAGTCAAGACAGTTTGAAAAACTTTATCAATCTGGCAAAAGAAGAACTCGACAAATTCTCTGCGACCATTACAAGCGAAAGCTATGAAAAGGCTGTGGAAATCATTCTGAATGCGGAAAAGAACGGAAACCGCATTCATATTACAGGTATCGGCAAGCCGTCTCATGTGGCACAGTACATGGCTTCGCTGCTATCCTCCACCGGCACGCCGACGTATTTCCTGCATGGCACCGAAGCCGTTCACGGCTCCTGCGGTCAGCTTGTTCCGGGTGACGTCGTCATCTGCATTTCCAACAGCGGCGAAACGGCTGAATTGAAGGCTACCGTTATGGCCATTAAGAACAACGGCTGCAAGATTATCGCCGTAACGGGAAATAAGGATTCGTGGCTCGCAAAGCAAGGCGACGCATGCCTATTTGCCGGTGTGGAGCAGGAGGGCGACGTGCTGAACCGTGCGCCGCGCGCCTCGATTCTCGCGGAAATTCTTGTCCTTCAGGGGCTGAGCGTTGTGCTCCAGACAACAAGAGGCCTGACGCCGCAGGAATATGTGAAATGGCATCCGGGCGGGACTTTGGGCCAGCTGAGGGACAATGAAAAATAAGAGGTAATTCGCGATGTTGAAAACAGCTTGTATTCATCCCGAAATCATGGCGGTTCTGTCCCGCTGCGGACACGGGGATAAAATCCTAATTGCGGACGGCAACTATCCGCTGGAATCCAAAAGCGGCGACGCGGCTAAGGTCTACCTCGGCTTAACAAGCGGAACGCCAGAAGTGACGGAAGTCCTGAAAGTCCTCGCTCAGGTCGTCAATTTTGAAAAGGCAGAAGTCATGATGCCCGACGGAGAACAGCCTCCCATATTCGATGAATTCCGAAGCATTCTCGGCGGAATGGAACTGAGCGGCTTGGAGCGGTTTCAGTTTTACGAAGCCTGCTGCCAGCCGAATGTTCGCCTGGCCATTTCCACGGGGGAAAAGAGAACTTTCGCAAACATTCTTCTTACCATTAATGTCGCTTGAGAAATCATACGGGTTCATTGTTTCTCTAACAGCAAAAGCCGCAGGTGAAAGCCTGCGGCTTTTCTTTTGGCGGATGGGGCCAGCCACGAACGGGCTGTGTGCCGAATTTTGCTCTGTCAAGCGCCGCCGCGGAGAGACTCCACAAAACGCCGCGTAATCTCACGCGGGCGAGTAATCGCTGTTCCGACAACCGCGGTCCATACCCCAAGGCGGAAAGCGGTTTGCAAATCCTCCGGCGTCCAAATGCCGCCTTCTGCCGCGACGGGCAGGCCGAGTGTTTCGACGTATTGTTTCATCAACGCGAAATTCGGGAGCTTCGTTTTCTTTGTATATTCGGTGTAGCCCGATAACGCCGTGCTCACGATGTCAAACCCCAGTTCCTTTGCAGTTACACCCTCTTCATAGCAGGAAGTGTCCGCCATAAAAATCCGGTCAGGGTACTTTTTCTTGACCTCCGTGAAAAAATCGGCGAGTGTCTGCCTTCCCGGGCGGAGGCGCTTCGTCGCATCAAGCGCGATAATTTCCGCGCCGACTTCAACCAGCTCGTCTACTTCTTTCATGGTCGGCGTAATATAGACGTCGCTGTCCGGATAATTGACCTTAGAAAGACCGATGATCGGCAGATCAACGGTGCGCTTGATTTCCGCAATGTCCTCCGGCGAATTCGCACGGATTCCGGCTGCTCCCCCTTCTTTTGCCGCGAGCGCCATTCGCGCCATGATTTTTGAGCCGTAAAGCGGCTCCGTCGGCAGCGCCTGGCACGAAACGACGAGGCCTCCCCTCAGCTTATTTAAAACCGCGTTTTTATTCATTGCACATCTCTCTTTACTCCATTTCCCGGGAATCCAGTGAACGGGAATTTTTTTGAATTATCTACCGCAATCATACCAATAAAATAAAAAATTTTTTCGTTATATTTGAAAATATTTTCTATTTTTCACCTTATTTCGCTGTAAATATGCTAAAATAGGAAAGAATTGAGGTAATAATAAAAAATATTTTCACTTTTCTGTAGTTGTTTTCTCTTCCAAGCATAACGGATGGAAAACAGGCTCTTTTCCCCATATTACCGCTACGAAAGCGAAGATACAAGAGACAATCGGGCAATTCTTAACGTCGAACTGCGGATTGCACTTGCCGAAAACACAAGGAGGTTTCTCCCCATGCCATACGACATTTTCGCGAAAATTAAAGACTGCTATAAAGTTTTTACAAAGGCTGAGCGCAGGGTCGCCGACTTCATTTTGGAGTCTCCGCGCGAAGCGCTCTATATGACCATCACCGACCTGGCCTCCCGCTGCGGAGTGGGCGATACCTCTGTGTTCCGTTTCTGCAAGACTTTAAATCTGAACGGGTATCAGGATTTTAAGATGACGCTGGCGCAGTCGCTGAGCGGCAACGGCACCGTTGGTATGACCCTTTCCGAGGAAATCGACATCAGCGACTCCACCGAGGAAGTATGCCGAAAGCTACTGAACATCGACATTTCTGCGCTCAACCAGACACTTGACATGATGAACAAAGACGATATTCAGCGAGCGGTAGACATGATAAAAAACGCGCGCATGATTCATTTCTTCGGCGTCGGCTCCTCGAACATTATGGCGCAGGAAGCCATCAATAAATTCGCCCGTATTCTTCCTAACGTGGCGTGCGTGCAGGACACACATATGCAGTATATGGCGGCTGCCTTGCTTGGCGAGCCCGATTTGGCAATCGCTTTTTCATACTCCGGCTCCACGAAGGACATCATTGAAATTGTGAAGCGTGCAAAGGAGAACAAGGCAAAAACAATCTGCATCACCCGCTATGCCGAATCCCCGCTGACCGCCTACGCAGACATTGTGCTCTTGTGCGGTGCGAACGAGGGACCGTTTCAAGGCGGTTCGCTTTCCGCAAGAGTTGCGCAGCTTTACCTGCTCGATGTGCTGTATACGGAGTATTTCAAGCAAAACTATGCTATATGCGATTACAACAAGAAGCGCACGACGCAGTCTGTTGCTTCAAGACTTTTGTAAACACCCGAAAAAATGGATCGATTAGAAATGGAAACGAGATTTGGGAGGGACATTCATGAAAATCATCCGTGCAACGGAATACAACGACATGAGCCGCAAAGCAGCAAACATTATCTCAGCACAGGTCATTTTGTACCCCGATTCGGTTCTCGGTTTGGCAACCGGTTCCACCCCGCTCGGCGTTTACCGCCAGCTCGTGGATTGGTTCCGCAAGGGAGACATTGACTTTTCAAAGGTTCACAGCGTCAATCTGGACGAATACGTCGGCCTTGCCCCCGAGCATCCCCAGAGTTACCACTACTATATGAATGAGAACTTTTTCCGGCACATCAACATCAAGCCGGAAAACACCAATGTGCCGAACGGCCTCGCGGAGGACATTGATGCCGAATGTGCCCGCTACGACAAGCTGATTGCCGACCTCGGCGGAATCGACCTGCAGCTTCTGGGCATCGGCCACACCGGCCATATCGGTTTCAACGAGCCGGACCAAGACTTCGACAAGATGACGCATAAGGTGAAACTCAATCAGAAAACCATTGAAGCAAACGCCCGCTTTTTCAACAGTGTGGACGAGGTGCCGAAATATGCCATAACGATGGGCATAAAAGCGATTATGCAGGCCAAAAAAATCCTGCTTGTTGCCAACGGCGAAGGTAAAGCGGAAATTCTTGACCGCGCTTTGTTCGGTCCGGTTGCACCGGCTGTACCGGCTTCCATTCTGCAGCTTCACCCGGACGTAACCGTCGTAGCGGATGAGGCGGCGCTTTCCGTCATCCAAAAAAATCATCCCGAGGCGTTGATGTAAGTATGATTCTGAAAAATGCAAAAGTCTTCGATGAGAATTTTAATCTCCAGCGCGCCGATATTCAAATTGAAAAAGACAAAATTGAAGAAGTAGGTCACGGGCTTTCGGGCGAAGACGAACTCGACCTGAGCGGATGTATCGTATCGCCCGGCTTTGTGGACATTCACATTCACGGCTGCGTCGGCGCCGATACCTGCGACGGCACGCGCGAAGCGCTGTCGAAAATGGCGTCGCACCTCATCGAAAAAGGCGTAACGTCGTTCTGCCCCACAACCATGACGGTCTCGCTGCCGGAAATCCGCAAGGCACTTTCTGCCGTCCGTGACTGCATGGACAACCCGCCGCAGGGCGCGACGATTCTCGGCGTCAACATGGAAGGCCCGTACATTTCGCCGAACCGGAAAGGCGCGCAGAGCGAAGAATTCGTGCGCCGCCCCGACGCCGCGGAATTCCGCCGTCTTTACGACGAGTGCGGCGGCATCATTCGGTTTGTTGACGTTGCGCCCGAACAAGACGATGCCGACGATTTCATTCGGGAAGTGAAAGAATTCTGCTGCGTCTCGATGGCCCATACGGACGCCGACTACGACCAGGCAAAGCGGGCGTTTGGGCTTGGCATAACCCATGTCACCCATCTGTTCAACGCGATGAACGGGCTGAATCACCGCGCGCCGGGCGCCGTGGGAGCCGTTTTCGACGACGACACCGTCTCCGCCGAAATAATCTGCGACGGGTTCCACATTCATCCGGCAGTTCTCCGCACGGCGTTTCGCCTGCTCGGAGAAAATCGGACGGTCGTCATCAGCGATTCGATGCGCGCGGCCGGATTGCCTGACGGCGTATCGGAGCTCGGCGGACAGACCGTTTATGTGAAGGACGGCAGGGCACATCTTGCAGACGGCACGATTGCAGGCTCGACAACGAACCTCTATGATGAAGTGCGCAAGCTAGTTCGCTTCGGCGTTCCGCTGCGGCAGGTAATTCGCTCCGTTACCATCAACCCCGCTCGCGAAGCAAGGGCAGATCGGGAAATCGGCAGCATCGCGCCCGGGAAAATCGCAGACCTCAATGTTTTCGACGAGGAACTCAACCTGAAAATGGTCATCGCAAAGGGTAAAATACTGGTTGACCACCGCAGTAATAGCTAATGTGCAATAAAAAAGGCGGCAGGCACTTTTGTGCCTGCCACCTTTTCGGGAGCACTGAATCAAGCAAAACAAATTTAACCGCTTAGGTGTGGAATTGTCGTGGTGTAAAATAAGGCACAAGGCTTTTGCCATGTACCTTATTTGTTTAGGCAGATGCATTTTCAGCGTTTTCCACGCTGTCGGTTTTCTTGCGAATCAGAATGAACGGCGTCAGCTCGTCCTCCTGCCCGGCAGGGTTGTCTTTAATCATGGAGCACAGTTCTTGATTCGGTATTTGCTTCAAAGTATCCGATTTTCCGAGCAGCTCCACGTTGAGGTCGTTTGCGTCTACAATCATGCAGTCGACCCCACATTCCTTCTGAATTTCGTTGCAGACTCTGTCTGGTTCAATCGGGTTCAGCAAGGCAATATCATGGTAAAGCTCGAACGACGAGCCAGGGTAGAAACCGTCGATTCCGGCAATGCCATGGCCTGCAACTTTGTAAAAAACTCCATGAATACCGAACGGCTTCGTAACAGCAGAGCAGAACGCCGCCAGCAGAATCCGCGGGAGTCCGCATAGATTGATTGCCAGCTGCAGCTTATAGGGCTGATCCATCGCCACGCCATAGCTGTTGGAAGACGCAAACTTTGAAAGGGTCTTCGCCCAAAATCCGAGGTGCACGTCTTTCTTTTCGACGATATTGTTCTGGCACATGGTGATGACCTTTTCGCTGATGGAAAGGATATCTCCGGGCTGGAAAACCGGCAGAACATAGCGCTTCACCAGCTCGATGTAAGACTCTCCCCGCTGGACGAAATGAGTCTGTACCGCTAAACGCTTATAGCTCTGACCCGACTCTGAGACGATATCTTTCCGCCAGAAGCAATGTCGGCTTTCTTCCGTTTGATTTCTATTCTCATTCTGATTCATTTTCTATACCTTCCAAAAATTCTCTGAAATTATTTTTCGGCACTTTTGTATTGTTTATACAAAATTATACGATAAGTATTTCTTTGCAGGTATGTTCGTGCCGGAATCCGGTCAAAAGGTACGGATCTACGAATTGATACCTTTTTCCTATATTATACCCACCACACAGCCACTATGATTCGTTTTCAGAATTTAATTTATTTGTCATTTTCCACTTCCCGAATTTTGTTGAAGAAAAACACTAGGAGTTATCGGGAGATTTCATGCCAGTTTGGTCGTTCACGATGCAAAGAATCCGGATTTCAAAGCAGATATAACGGCAATATGGTAACGAAGTGATTTATTAATTCTTTATTTTGGAAAATTTTTCTCGCATTTTAGAAATATTATATTGTTTTGTGCATCTTTATTTGATATTTCTATAGGAAACTAATGAAATTTAGATAAAAAAATTGCATTCATTTCTGTAGTAGAATATTTATTAAGAAAAATCGTTTTATTATTAACACATTAAGAAAAATCATTTTTTTGATATATCTTATTCAAGAAGGTAAGATGAGTAGTTTGTTTTCCGCTCACCTTACCGCGCTGATGAAATTAAAAAGCTTCTATTGTCAATTGCTTTATGCACAGTCTGAACAGTCGTCATCGTTTTTGCTGTTCCAAGTTTACTAGTGAAACTGTATGTGTCTACACCACTTCGCAGCGATTATATGATTAACGCCTTGAAATAAAAGGTTGGCAATACATGCATTGAAATATTTGAGATCGACTTTTTCTTGAATCCCGTCATTTCACTGAGCAGACGTGCAACAGATTGCAGTAGGAGGTAATTTTGGAGGGTAAATGAAATGTTGCATAAATGGCTACATAAAAGACAGGAAAAAATGAGCGCGAAGAAAAGGGCAGCTATAATTACCGGGAGCATTATCCGTGTTACAGCTGTCCTTTTCTTTGCTTGTTTTTTATTTTTTTAAGGCTATATCAGTGGATTCTGAGAACCCCGAAATTTATTCACAGGATTGTTTATTTTGGTGGGATAAATAAAATGTTGCACGAAATGCAAAGAAAAAAAGAAGATGAATGTAAAGAAATAACAGTCGCAATCACAGGGTTCTAAATGATGGCATTTATATAAAATCCGGAAAGCAGAAAGTAACTGGCAAGCAAGTTCTTGGATATTTGCACGATTCCTGGTGATCAGATACAGAAATCTGAACGAGATGTTTCTACGAAAAAATTTTGAATGAGGTTGAAATTATGTTAGAGACGAAATCAACATCACGCAAAGCACTAATTGTAGCCAACACCGGCAGATTTATTGCTTTGTTTGAACTTGACAACATTAGAATTCTTCAAAGTTTAGGGTATGAAGTTCACTGCTTCGCGGATTTTCATGAAAGTGCTTATCATGATTTAACCAAAAAAGTAGAAGATCTTGGCGTCATCATTTATAATGCCGATTCTTTTCGTTCCCCGTTCCGATTGAAAAATATAAAAGTCTACCATCAGCTGGTAGATATAATGAACAAAAATAAATTTGATTTTGTGGACTGCCACACTCCAATGGGTGGAGTTTTAGCCCGTTTGGCAGCACGAACAACAAAAACACGCCCCATACAATACACGGCACACGGATTTCATTTTTTTAAAGGCGCGCCAATACATAACTGGCTTTGTTATTACCCCGTTGAACGTTTCCTCTCCCGTTTTACCGATACCCTAGTTACCATTAATCATGAGGATTTTGAGAGGGCGAAATCCCTTCATGCAAAGCGGGTCCTGTACATTCCAGGCGTGGGGTTTGATACGGCAAAATTCAAAAACACTCAGGTCGACAGAAAAAAGAAAAGGCAGGAACTTGGCATTCCACTGGAAGCTTTTTTAATTGTATCTGTGGGTGAAATCAATAAAAATAAAAATCAACATGTCATAATCGAAGCCATATCCAAAATATCGGATTTCAATCCATATTATCTCATTTGTGGAGAAGGCCCGGAAAAAGAAAATTTGAAGGCATTAAGCAAAGAGCTCGGAATTGAGCAGCAAGTGATTTTTCTCGGATTCCGAAACGATATTGCGGAGATTTTGAAAATTGCAGATTGCTTCGCATTCCCATCGAAGCGGGAAGGGTTGGGAATTGCCGCACTGGAAGCAATGGCTTCTGGATTACCCATTATAACATCGAATGCAAGCGGCATATTGGATTACTCTGAGAATGGAAAAACAGGTTTTATTTGCTCTCCAGATGATGCCTGCGGATTTGCAAATGCGATTTGCAAATTGGCGCATGATGAAAATCTCAGACAACAAATGAGCTCTTATAATCAATCAAAGGTCTTAAAATATGATATTAAGAATGTCAGGCAAACGATGGTTGATATTTATAAAAGCATATAATTGGGGGTATTAGTTTTGGAACCTCTTGTATCAGTTGTCATCACAGTATACAACGGCGAAAGATATCTTGAAAATTGCGTGGAGTGCATTCTCAATCAGAGCTATCGTAATTTTGAAATTCTCATCTGCGATGATTGCTCCACGGACAGAACTCCTGAAATTTTAGAGCGTTTAAGCAAACAGGATTCCAGAATTCATGTTCTGACCAACCATTCGAATTTAAAGGCCGGGGCCAGCAGGAACCGCTGTATTCAGGAAAGCCACGGACAATACATCATGATACAGGACAGCGACGACGTTTGTGAGAAGAACCGGGTCGAGCGGCTTCTTGAAAGTCTTGTTAACGATGAAACCGTGCAGTTTGTCAGTAGCGGATATTATATGTTTGATGAGAAGGGCATTTACAAAACAATTGTTCCGAAAATTGAGCGACCGGAAAAAGAAGATTTTCTTTTTACATTACCTTTTTGTCATGCAGCATCCATGTTCGAGGCAGATTGCCTGAAAGCTATTGGTGGTTACCGAATCAGTAAAGAAACGCGCAGATCACAAGACTATGATATGTTTATGCGGCTTTACGCGGCCGGGTATCGCGGAAAAAATATCAAGGATATTCTATATGGATATCGTGTCGACAAAGAAGCGATTCGCCGAAGAAAGTTCCGGTACAGAATCGATGAATGTAAGATAAGATACCAGCGGTTCAAGCAGCTTGGACTGCTGCCGAAAGGGTTCCTCTATGTTCTGAAGCCTATTCCTGCGTATTTTGTCCAACTGCTGAAAGGCAATAGAGGATAACGATAAGGGTTGATTATATGAAAAAGTTAGTTTATATTTTTACATATAAACTTCCGGACGTTTCCGGAGAAAGCAATGGCAACGGCGTCATCAAAAAAATATGGAACCAATATGAAATATTCCGGAAATCTTACGATACCTATCTGCTCGGCTACACCGGCAATCAAATTGGCTTGTTTCACGAAGACAAAATAACAATTATGCCGAACTCCTTTTTGAAAGTGCCCAGAAGATGGAACCTGTTTGCCGCGGGGGAAAAGATTGCGCAGGAGATGGGAGCATCCTTTTTTTATATTCGGTATGGCTTTAGTGATGGCATTTTTGTTAAAATGCTGCGGGCAATCAAAAAGAGCGGTGCCTCCACGATTCTGGAAATTCCAACTTTTCCTTATAAGCGCACTTTTTATCGGGACCGACTTCTTCACCGTCTGATAATGCGGCCGCTCGACTGTCATTACCGAAAAAAACTCTTCCATTATGTCGACCGTATTGCAACCTTTTCGGAAGATAGAAAGATTTTCGGGATTCCTTGCATACATATCGTCAATGGAATCTCCGTTAACAGTATTCCGGTTAGAAAACCGGTTCCTCACAAGGATGCCATTCACTTAATCGGCGTAGCATCCATGCGGAGTTCTCATGGATATGACCGCATGATCAGCGGGTTAAGTGAATATTACAGAAATGGCGGGGAAAGAAAAATCGTTTTCCATGTCGTTGGCGACGGTCCGGAACTCCCGAAATACAAAGACATGGTCGAAAAATATTCTCTGCAAAGCCATGTCATTTTTCATGGACCCCAGTTTGGCGAGGCATTGGATGAACTTTTCAATTCAAGCGATGTTGCTGTAGAATGCCTAGGCTGCCATAGAAACAATATATTTATAGAGAGTTCCTTGAAAAGCAGGGAGTATGTGGCAAGGGGAATCCCGATGATTTCTTCCTGCAAAATTGACGTCATTCCGGAAGATTTTCCTTACCTTCTTCCTATTCCGGGGGATGAAAGTCCCGTCGATATTTCGGAAGTGCTCAAATTTTACGATAAAGTCTATAAAGCGGAACCTGTGGAAACTGTAATTCAAAAAATGCGAGCTTTTGCCCTCCTTCATTTTGATATGGAAAATACAATGCAGCCAATCTTACAAGAATTTGAACGGATGAAATCGGAAAATGAGTAGAATTTTAAAAAAGATAAGCTTGCCTTATATTGTTTTGCTTGCGATTGTTTTGTCTTTTATTATTGCTCTCTCCTTAGGGAACAATAATATTGTGTTCCTCTCAATCCTTGCCCTTTTTCTGTGGAATATCGTTTACTGTTTTGAGGATCTGAAAGGAAGAGTACTGTTTTTTGCCTTTCAGATTACTTTCTTTACCTTTTTGCTTGGAAAACTGACCGTTCGTTTCTTTTCCGGACAAACATTTCTGGATGGTTTTTCGGACAGCATACTTCGGCATATCTTTCTCTGCCTGTTTTTAAGTATGCTGTCCGTTTTTGCAGGTTTTTCGATTTTTCACGGAAAAAAACAATCATATTCCACCCCTTCGGCACCTATGCAATCGGATTTAGGCCGTTTCGTCCGCGACATTAGCAAAGTTGTTCTTTATGCGACATTTGCGCCTTACATGGCCCAAATTATCGAAAGAATTATTTTTGTGAGGAATTCTGGGTATTTAAGCTATTATAGGGAATTTAATTCCGCTATTCCCTTCCCCATTAAAAAGTTGGGGGAAATGTGTATTCCTGCTCTTTTCCTTTTCCTTGCAACTATGCCGTCGAAAAAGCAATGCAAAATTCCTCTGTTGCTATATTTTCTGGCCGGAGTCGCCACTTTAGGTTACGGTCAAAGAAACGGATTTGTTCTAGCAGCCGCCTTGATTCTTATTTATGCCTGCCTTCGTGACAAAATCCATAACGACGGTACCGTTTGGGTCAGTAAAAAAATGATTCTGTGTATCATTCTGGCGATGCCGTTTCTGCTGGTCTTTTTGTCGTTACTTCTCTATTTCAGAATGAATCAAATGGCAAAGTTCTCATTTTTTAGCGCAATTACCGATTTTTTTGATCGACAGGGCATAACGGTAACATTGCTCGGTTACGGCATACAGTACCAAAATGATTTTCCTGCTGGAAAGTTTTATTTGTTCGGCCCAATCATCGACTTTCTCAATAAAAACGTGATATCACAGTCCTTGTTTCATTTCCCTGTTTACCGTTCCCAGACGGTGGACATGGCTCTTTTGGGAAATTCTTTCGGCCAAACAATAAGCTATTTTGTCAATCCTGATCAATATCTAGCTGGCTTGGGGTTAGGCTCCTGCTATATTGCCGAGGCTTTTCATGATTTCGGTTACGTCGGGGTTGTTTTAGTCAGTGCTCTGTATGGATTTATTTTAGCGAAAAGCACTCGAATTTTTGAAAAACACATGTTTTTAGGTGCGTTTCAGCTTTTTATGGTGAAAGAAATTCTCTACGCACCTAGGGATGCGGCTTTTACGTTTCTAACATCCGCATTTAATTTTATTAATGTTTTTACGGTCCTTGGCATTTGTTTTTTTGCAAAGGCGCTTTTAAATCTGCAAAAAAAACGGTCTACCATGCCCCATGGAAAATCTAATAAGATCCTTGTTCTTATTAATTCTTGTTTCCCCTATGACAAAGGAGAATCCTTCCTGGAAAATGAAATACCATTTGCAGATGGTTTCGACAAAATCTATCTTTTCCCCTGCCAAGTAGAGAACGACCAAACGAAGCGTATCGTTTCTAACGATAAAATTCAGATTATTCCTCTGAAAAAGGTCACCGGTAAAGGCAGAAAGCTCCTTCAATCCATGATATGCCTGTTTCATCCGAAATTCTGGAAAGAACTCAGGTTTCTGATGCAAAATGGAAAGATGAATTTTCGGACAGTTAAATTCCTGCTTTCTTTTATGCAAACAGGAATGTCCTCTACCCAGAAAATCAAACGGCAGCTTCAGAAAGACGGCATTTCCGAAGAATCCAACATTGTTTTTTATTCCTATTGGATGTTTTATCATGCATTTGCCGCTGTCAGCCTGAAAAAACAGTTTCCAAACAGCAAAGCTGTTTCCAGGTGCCATGGCTTTGATCTTTACGAGTATCGCAACCCAGATCATTATATTCCCTTTAGGCAATATATTATCGAGAACTTGGACACGATATTCAGCATTTCCGAAGACGGGAAAAACTACATCGAAAGCAGTTACCCAAATTTCAGAAAGAACATAGTGGTCTCCAGGTTGGGTACTATGGATTATGGAGTCCGAACGATAGATACGATATCGTCGCCTTTCCGTATCATTTCCTGTTCCTGGATTTCGCCGGTAAAGCGCGTTTGGAAAATTGTTGACGCCCTCTCACAAATTCGGGATATCGAGATTGAATGGACGCACGTCGGAAGCGGTCAGCAGTTTGAATCGCTGAAGAAGTATGCCAATAAAAAGCTGGGGCCCAATATCCATGCGGTTTTCTTAGGCGCCGTTTCCAACCTTGATTTAATGAGGCTATATCAGCAAAACGATTATCATCTTTTTGTCAACGTTAGCGAATCGGAGGGAATCCCGGTATCAATCATGGAGGCAATGTCCTTCGGAATTCCCGTCGTTGCTACGAACGTAGGCGGCGTCGGTGAAATCGTCTTTGACGGAAAAAGTGGGATTTTAATCGATAAGGATTTCGATAATCAGGATTTAGTCAATGCCATTAGGGATTTTGCGACAATGGATATCTCCGTTTATGACGCATACCGGAATAACACCCGAAAATGCTGGGAAAAAAAATTCAACGCTGCTAGGAATTTTACGGAATTTTATAAAATACTAAGGGGATGAAACTATGCCCGGCTTTTTTATATCAAATCGGGATTGTGATTGCCAGATCAACAATTTTTACAACGATTGCTGTAACCGGGAGAAAATCTCTGATTGCGGTTTCGTCATTCAGCGAAACACGTTGAATAAACTACTGGACGATAAGATTTTTCAGCAAAATGAGCACTATATTGTTATCACCGAAGGTGTTATCCTCAATAGAACCACTCTGATGAAGAAATATGGAAAAACTGATTTTTTTGAAACCGTAATTTCCATGTATGAAACCTGTGGCGAGGATTTTTTCAAGGATTTCCGCGGCAGTTTTTCCGGAGCAATCTATTTAAAGTCCAATAAAAAATGGATTATTTTTACCAACCATGTTGGTGACAAACAAGTCTTCTATTACATAAACGGAGAAGATTTTGCGGTTGGAAGCGAAGTAAATTATCTTGTTGAGTGGATGAAAAAATCCGGTATCCAATACCACATGGATGAAACGGGTATTTACTTCCAGCTGACTTATGGATTTATGGGCGACAGCAACACTCTGATTCAAGAAGTGAAAAAGCTGCAAGCCGGAACTTACCTTGTCATTAAAGATGGCAAATATGAGATAAAGACATATCATCGTTTCCGTTATAACAAATATGATTTGTCCGCCCTCCGAGAGGATGAGATTATAGAAGGAATCGACCAGCGATTCAGGAAAGCCGTTCGCCTCGAATTTGAAAAAGACAAGGAGTACGGATATCGGCATTTCGGTGAGTTGAGCGGCGGTCTGGATTCCCGCATGACACTTTGGGTTGCAAATGATTTGGGATACCGGAATATCACGGCAGCGACCTATTGCAAATCGGGATATATAGATGAAAAAATCGCAGAGCAAATTGCATGCCATTGCGGCTTTCAATGGATTTTCAAATCTCTGGACGATGCCAGCATGATGTTTGACGTCGATAAGATTACAAAGATGTCTTTTGGGCTAGATTATTATTTGGGTATGGCCCATTCCAACAGCCTTTATGAACATTTAAATCTTAAAGATATCGGCTTATGCCATACCGGGCAGTTGGGCGATGTTATTGTCGGTGGTACCTATGCTTTCTATCCATATCCTGTAAAGAACTTTGATGTTCATAAAGCAAATTCTAATATGCTGATTTCCAGAGTTGACAGGTCACACCTTAGGCAGTATGACTGGCTTGAGCTTTATTGCCTTTATGTGCGGGGATTTTTGGGAACACTGAACTCTCACGCGATGCGTCAAAACTATTTTGAAATTGTTTCACCGTTTTTGGATATTGATTTTATTGAATACTGCCTTAGCATCCCGCTGAATATGCGGTTTCAACATAATATCTATAAAAAGTGGATCGTGAAGAAATATCCGGATGCGGCTCAGTTCAAATGGGAAACAATCAACGCAAAAATAACGGACAGCAAACTTAAAGTTGCACTTATTCATATTATCAGGCGAGGTCCTGCAAAACTGACGAAAATGCTAGGCATAAAGTCTGACCTGACGCTGCCTGTAAATATGAATCCGTACGATCTGTGGTATTTTCACAAGGCGCAAGTAAAGGAATTCATGGATTCTTACTTTGCCGATAACATTGAAACTTATGGAATGGGAGCGCAATTGTTGGAGGATATGAAAATGATGTATACACGCGGCAATGCAACGGAAAAAGCACAGGTACTGTCTGTACTGTCGGCTTTGAAACTCTATTTTGATAAGAAAAATGGATAAATACGTTAATCGCTTGAAAACTCTGCTACAAAAAGGCCTTTTCCACATCATGGGAACCAACATTCTTAATTATCTGATTTCTTTTGTGACAAACATTCTTATTGTTCGGTTCCTCAGTAAAACCAATTACGGAATATTTAGCTATGCTTATAACCAGTATTCTCTTTTCCTGCTTTTTTCAGGGATGGGCCTAATTAGCGGAGTTCTGCAGTTCGGCTCCGAAAAGAGGCCGGATGAAGAGAAGGAATCCTACTTCAGGTTTGGGTTGACTGCCGGACTCATTTTTAACCTCCTGATTTCAACCTTTATTTTTTTGTATGGCAGGTTCGTAAATATATCTATCCCGGAATCGGCACCGTATATCTGCGAGCTGATGCTGCTTCCCTTGTTCGACTATGTGTTTAATTACATTGCGATTCTTTTGAGAATCCGCAAAAAGAACAAGGAATACGCAAGACTGATGAATATCAATACCATTTTGTACTTCCTTTTTGCCTGCTCTGGTGCTTATTTTTACGGAATTACCGGCACAATTCTGGGGAGGTATTTTGCATTTTCGCTGTCAATTATCATTGGAATCCGTTTCTGCAAGTATGATTTCCAGAAGATGCGCGGTGTGCAAAAACTTTATTCAAGTCAAAAAAGGGGCATCTTAAAGTATTCTATTATCGCATGTCTGAGTAACTCCATTTCATCTTTGCTTTATCTGATTGATATTGCTTTAATCGGTCTTTATATAAAAGACTCTGTCACAGTGGCAGTTTACAAGGTTGCCACAACTATCCCGAACGCTATGGTTTTTATACCATCGAGCATCATGGTTTTTATTTATCCGTATTTTGCGGAACAAAATCAAAATTTTGACTGGATCAAGCAAAAATACTACTCAATGCTAAAGGCCCTACTTCTTGTAAACGCGTTCATCAGTCTTTTGCTGGTTATTTTCGCGCCTTATATCATCTCCATTCTTTGGGGACAGGAATATCTGGACGCCGTAATACCGTTCCGTATCCTATCGTTCAGTTATTTTATATCCGCTTCATTCCGTATCCCTTGCGGGAATATTCTGGCGATGCTAAGAAAAGTAAAGGTAAATTTAGTTGTAAGCATTATTTCCGGAATTTGCAATATCCTTTTAGATATGGTTTTGATTCCGTATATGGGGCCAAATGGAGCCGCAGTCGCCACACTTTCCGTGGTGGCGATTTCCTCCGTTATCGCTTTTCCCTATTTGCTTTACTATATTAACAGTAACATCTCTGATTCTAGAAAGGTCTAACGTATGATATTCTTTCCCATAAAAGCTGATGTCTAATCAAGAATCTACAAATCATTCCTTCAAAGGGTGTTCGGGATAACTACTGGCAAGCGGTCCGGGGTCTGTGCATTTTACTTGTAGTCGTAATTCATTGTGCAAACGGTTTGGATTATATCGACCGTCCGGGTCTGGAATGGAACTACTAATCCGAAAACGGCTTGAAGGAGGAAAAATAGCCAATGGGCAAAATTGAATTTAATGACCTCGGCGCCCAGTACCGCCACCTGAAGAAGGAAATTGATGCGCAGATTGCTGCGGTACTTTCGGAAGCGCATTTTATTTCAGGTCCTCAGGTGGAGCAGCTGGAACATGAGCTTTGCGAGTATACAGGCAGAAAATACTGCGTGGCGACAAGCAGCGGAACCGCTGCATTGCTGCTGCCCCTCATGGCAAAAGGCATCGGCAAGGGGGACGCAGTTTTTGTGCCGGCGTTTACCTTTTTCGCGAGTGCCGAGGTGGTCAGCCTTACGGGCGCTACACCGGTTTTCTGCGATTCCGAGGAGGATATTTTCAATCTGGACCCCGCTTCTCTGGAGGAGCAGATTGAAAAAGTTAAGCGCGAAGGGAAACTTAGGCCAAAAGCGGTCATTGCGGTTGACCTGTTCGGCCATCCGGCAGATTTTCCCCGTATTGAGGAGATTTGCCGCAAGAACGGCCTGTTTCTGTTGGAAGATGCCGCACAGGGCTTCGGCGGTGCCATCGGCGAACGAAAAGCCTGTTCGTTCGGAGATTGCTCCGGGACGAGCTTCTTCCCGGCCAAAGCGCTCGGCTGCTACGGCGACGGTGGCGCGGTGTTCACGGACGATGAGGAAACTTACCGCTTGCTGACGTCGCTGCGGGTCCATGGCAAAGGCACTATGAAATACGACAACGTCCGCATTGGCTTGAACGCACGGCTGGATACTCTGCAGGCTGCGATTCTTCTGCCGAAGTTGCACGCGTTTGATGAAGAGAATGAACACCGCAGACGCGCGGCAAAACGATACAACGAAAAGCTCAAAGACCGCTTTGTCGTTCCTCAGGAGCGGGAAGGGTTTACCTCCAGCTACGGCTACTACACGCTTAGGGCAAAAGACTCCGCGGAACGGGCAAAAGCTATGGATGCTTTGAAAGCAGCGGGAATTCCCTGCATGATTTACTACCCGAAACCGCTTCATCTTCAGAAGGTCTATGAGCCGCTCGGCTACCGTAGGGGCGATCTTCCGGTCGCGGAGAAATTGGCGGATACCGTGTTTAGTCTGCCTATGCACGGCTATATTTCGGATGACGTTATTGATGAAATCTGCTCTATTTTGAATAAGATTTAAGAAAGAATAGAGAAAATAAGAAAGAATAGAGGAAAAGCTTATGGATATCAAATCGGAACTTCTGGGAAAAATTAAAGATAAGTCTGCGGTAGTCGGAATCGTCGGTCTCGGCTATGTGGGTCTGCCGCTTGCGGTAGAGTTTGCAAATGCCGGCTACAAGACCATCGGTTTCGATGTGCAGACCAAAAAGGTGAATGCCGTAAATGCCGGCCATAACTACATCGGCGATATCGTCGACGATACGCTCAAGAAAATGGTGGAAAGCGGAAAACTTTCCGCGACCTCAGATTTCTCATTCATCAAGGATGTGGATGCCGTTGCCATTTGCGTGCCGACTCCGCTCGACAAGTATCAGCAGCCGGATATCAGCTATGTAAAGGGCTCCACGGAATCTGTGGCGAAGTACGTTCATCCCGGCATGGTTATCATTTTGGAATCCACCACTTACCCGGGAACCACGGAAGAACTGCTGAAACCGATTCTGGAATCAAGCGGCCTGAAATGCGGGAAAGACTTCTATCTCGCCTTTTCACCGGAGCGTGTGGACCCCGGCAACAAGCAATACAAGACAAAGAACACCCCGAAGGTTGTCGGTGGCGTCGGAAAGGATTCCACGGAGGTTGCGGCGGCTCTCTACCGCAGTGTTCTGGCCGGCGGTGTGTTTGAAGTTTCTTCTCCCGCCGTTGCGGAAATGGAAAAGCTGCTGGAAAATACTTACCGCAACATCAACATCGGCCTTGCAAACGAAATGGCCATCATCTGCCACCGCATGGGAATCAATGTCTGGGAGGTCATCGAGGCCGCCAAGACGAAGCCGTACGGCTTCCAAGCCTTCTATCCGGGGCCGGGCCTCGGCGGACACTGCATTCCGCTTGACCCGTTCTACCTGACTTGGAAAGCCAGAGAGTTTAATTACCACACACGCCTGATTGAAACCTCCGGCGAAATCAACACCGGAATGCCCGAGTATGTGGTGCAGCGTGTCATGTCGGTTCTGAATAAAAAGAAGAAGGCCCTGAACGGCTCCAAGGTGCTTGTTCTCGGCGTCGCTTATAAGGCGGACATTGACGATTACCGGGAAAGCCCGGCTCTGAACGTCATTGACCTGTTCAAGCAACAGGGCGCACAAACGACCTATTACGATCCGTATATTCCGGAGTACCGCTACAAGGGCGAAACTTGTGTCGGCGCGAAAGAACTGACAGACGAGATGCTGAAAGAAGCGGATATCGTTGTCATCTGCACCGCACATTCCTGCTTCGATTACAACAGGATTCAGAAGCTTTCGCAGGCAGTGTTCGATACCCGCAATGCCATGAAGGACGTCAAGGACCGTTCCAACATCGAGCTTTTATAATTACGTTTTTCTTAGCTTGGCTGAATTTCAACAAATAAAAATTCACCCCGTTGGATATATTTTTTATTTAGGCATATTCAATCAACGCAAGTGATTTAAGACAACATAAAAAGGAGTCTTCGGAACATCCGAAGACTCTTTTTTACGCAAGGGGGCTCTTACCGATAAGCAGGATGCTCGATAATTCTGCCCATTTGCGGAATAAAGGCCTTTTAAGCGCCTATTCCTTGATTACTCTTTGTTTTTTTTACCACATATGCAATGAGATAAACAATTGTCAGTACTGTGAACAGCAGGAATGGAATCAATATATCTGATTTGGTAACATACTCCCAGAGGAAGAAGATAAATGTTGCAAGTGGAAACAGCAAGCCTCCAAATTTCATCTTATTCACGAGCATAATCTCTATGATTGAGCAGATAATTAAACCGATGGTGCCCTTTCCTTCAATGTATCAAAAGTTGTCATTTTGGTTTATATTGCTTACCATATATATTTTACGCAATAGAAAGACCGCATGAGACAACCTATAAAAAGCTGTTTCATGCGGCTTTCTATTTTACCTGTTTAAGAGGAGAAAACCTATATTTTAGTGTCTCGTATTCGTTATTGCGTAGAAAGATTCACTACCCATCTCTCTTTTTTCAATGCGTAATTGGCCACCATAATTTTGCCAATATCCAAGGATTTTGCTGCCAGATACATGATAATCGGGCTCCAATTCGTAAAGGCGGCCATAAGGAACAGCATCGGAATCATCACTGCGGCTGTTCCGCCGTCTACCCACATGCAGACCTGTGTATCACCGCCCGCACGCAAAATAGCCAGTTGGACATTGATATAAGTCCATAACGGTATCAGCACTGCAATCAGCATCACCATGCCTTTGCAGATATTCTGCGCATTCTGACTCAGACTGACAAATACAATCGGTACAAGTGCCGAAGCGCCAAAACAGCCTAAGCACAAAAACAACCCAAATACCACTGCTGCAGACAGCATCCATACTTTTTCCTGTCTGGCGCGGTCTAGTTGATTGCTGCCGAGGGATTTTCCTATGATGACACCCGCCGCTGTGGTAATGCCAGTATAGGATGAGGACAACAAGTTTGAAATGGCAAAGCTTGCTGCTATGCCGGAAACAACATCGGCCCCGCCTCTGCTATTATAAACCGCCGACGCAATGGTTTCCGACGCAACAAACATTAGCTGCGAGAGGATAATCATGGAACCTTTTCGGAGGATTTCTCCAAACAGTTTCCAATCAATCCGCTTGAGAACAGACATGTCAACAAAGTCCGGTTTATCTTTCACGGTATAACCGACAAATAAAAGCATTTCTATGGTATTCGCAATAATGGCGGCATACGCTGCGCCCTTTACTTCCAGTCTCGGCATACCCAAATTCCCGTAAATCAGTACCCAACATAAGAAAGCATTGATGACTGCAGCAGACACCGAGATTATCAGAGGAACTTTTACCTTCCCTATCTCCCGGTAACAAGTTGCGAAAATATAGGAAATAATCATTTGCACTCCGACAAATCCCATTAAAAACATGTATTCTTCTGCATAGTCTAGGATAAAATTCGCTTGTTTGTTCCCTATAACCATGAGTCCCAGAACTTTTCTTGTAAAAACCATCGTCACAAGAAAATAAACAATGGACAAGGAGAAAGAGGTTATCAGCTTAAATGCAAAGGCCTGCCGCATCCCTTCCTTATCCTTCGCCCCTGAAAACTGTGTAAGAAAAATTCCTCCCGACGTGCAAATCGCATTTTGCAAAATGATAAAGATATATAAGACTTGTCCGGAAATATTTACACCGGACATCTTGACGTCTCCCAGCCCCGACACCATAAAGCTGTTAATCAGCGAAATCAGGCTTTGCAGGAGAGCTTGGAGCATGACAGGAATTCCAATCATAAAGGCTTTTTTGTAAAATTGCATATCTCCGAAATATTTTCGGTACGTTTGGATTCTCATATTGGATTTCTCTCCTATGTCGCTTGAAAATCTCCCTTGTTGCAAATATAATAATATCGTTCGGATTAGATATTTTATATCGAAACATCGCCTAAAAATATCAAAATATTTTTTATTGGGTGATATTATGACAGATTCGAGTGATAATATTACAATCCGCAGCGACCGGTCTCAAATTGTAGAATACAACAATCCGCTTTTTGAGTGCTTCGCTCAAACAAATTATTTTGCCGCGAATAAGCCTTATCACATAACGGAACACTGGCATGAAGATTTTGAATTATTTTATATTCTTGACGGAGAATTGGGATATTGCGTCAATAGAAAAAGCATCATCCTTCATGCGGGAGAAGGGATTTTGGTAAATTCAAAACGAATCCACTCCAATCACTCGGTGCCGGGGAAACCTTGTGCTTTCTATTGCAGCATCATCCACCCTTCTCTTTTATGCAGCTCCAAATACATAGAACAGACTTACCTAGCTCCTTTGCTGGGCGCAAATTCCTTTGATTATTTGCTTTTAAACCGGAACGATTGGACGCACGTCATCATCGACGAAATGGAAAGATTGTTTGAGGACTCGGATAACAAGACCATCGAGCTAGACATTTTAGAATCTTCCTTCCGAATCTGGAAAAACATTTATAAGCATGTAGAAACCCCACCTACAACAGCCGGGCCTGCCTCCTTTGAAATCGGCACGTTCAAATCCATGATTCTGTTTATTCAGCATCACTATATGGAAAAGATCTCTCTGGGAGATATCGCTGCCGCGGGAAATGTGGGAAAAACGCTTTGCGCAAAGCTGTTCAAAAAATATGCCTCGAAAACTCCCGGGGAATATTTAATCTACTACCGCATTCAAAAGAGTATCGAACTGCTGACAAAGACAAATTTGAGCATCACGGAAATCAGCTATGCCACCGGTTTTTCAAGCGCGAGCCATTACACAAAAACATTCCGTGAAAGGATGGGATGCACTCCGTTGAAATTCCGAAAAGACAACGCAAACGACAAATTAAATTTTTCTCTCATTCCTCAAAGAGAAAGACTCAGTTGATGTCCGCAAGTACAATGTTTTCCCGGCACGAATTTCTCCGGCAGAACAACCGACAGAAACTGGCCGGGAAACTTTTGCTTTCTTGACTTTTTTGAGCTTCGAACTATAATGTTAAGTATATTAACAGAATGGGAGATGTGATCCATGGCTGCTCCGAATCAAAAACAGTTGGACCTTCTCTGCGACCGCTTTTTGCAAACAGTCCATCAGTTCGGCGAACTGGAAAAGCAGGTTCACACCTTCGAGGACGGCCAAAAACTCCACCTATCAGAAACGCATACAATTGTGGCAATCGGCAGCCACGACGGGATTAATATGGTCACACTTTCTAAGCTGCAGGGCGTTTCCCGAAGCGCGGTTACCCAAATGGTCGGCCGACTGGTGAAAAAAGGGTTTGTAAAAAAAGAGGTATCGCCGAGAACCGAAAACGAAGTCGTTCTTTCCCTCACGGAAAAGGGAAAACAGGTTTGCCGGTGGCATGAGAACCAGCACCAGTGGCTCCGCGAACAGCTGGCAAAGCGTTTCGCACAATATTCCGGTTCGTTCGCCTCGCAGCTCGCTTCTCTGATGGATGAGATGCAGTCCATCTGGAATTCCGTTCCCAAGGATCTAAGATGATTTTTCAACCGTAAATGTTAAGCGAATTAACAGATGACTGGAGGAATCCCCATGAGCTATCAGCAGCTAAATCCCATCACGCAGCTGAATTTTCAGGCAAACCGTGTGCTGACCTACGGCAGCCTTGCCTGCAATGCGCAGGAGGTGCAGGAAGCGGTGCGGGATGTTCGGACGCTGGAAGAATGGGACCGTGCTTGGAGCGCGATTGCCCAAAAAGCGGAACGGAAAAAGCGCTGGCTTCACGCCGCGTATTACTACCGGATGGTGGAATTTTTCCTGAAGGCCGAGAATCCGCGGAAAGAGCAAATCTACGAAAAATGCCTTGCGTGTTTTTACCGCGGGTTTGATGACGAGCTGCATCTCCGCTATCAACGGCATGATATTCCGTTTGAAGGCGGCACGCTGCATGCGATTCATATACCTGCCGAGAAGGAAAAAGGAACCGTACTGGTCTGCGGAGGATATGATTCTTTTATTGAGGAGTTCGTACTGCAGATTCGCGATTTGGCGGACCGCGGATATTCCGTCGTTTTATTTGAAGGGCCGGGCCAGGGCTGGTGCCTGCGGGAAAAGATGTATTTCCGGCACGACTTTGAAAAGCCAGCATCCGCTGTGCTGGACTATTTTGGCATTAAGCGATGTGCCATGGTCGGCATCTCTTGGGGCGGTTATTTTGTCCTGCGCTGCGCGGCCTTTGAAAAACGAATTGTGGCCGCGGCTGCTTATGATGTGATGGATAACGGCCTTGAGGTCATGACGAATGTTTTCCCGAAGCCGATTTGCTGTCTGATTCGATGGGCGCTGCGGCACAGAAAGGAAAAACTGGTGAACGGACTGACCGCCCGCATCCGCAAGAGAAGCATTCTGGCGGACTGGGCTCTTTCCCAAGGGATGACGATTACGGGAACCGAAACGGTCTTTGCGTTTTATGAGGCACTTTCCCGCCATACGCTCTCCGGAATTGAGGACCGCATCACGCAGGATATTCTGCTGCTCGCCGGAGAAAAAGACCATTATATCCCCGTAAATCAGTACTATCGCCTCAAAGAAAGCCTGCATCATGCGAAAAGCCTCACCTGCCGGCTGTTCACAGAAGCGGAGGGCGGCGAACAACATTGCCAGATTGGAAATCACATGTTGGCGGTTAATACCATTTTGGATTGGCTGGACCGAGTTTACGGAGAACACTTCACTCAGTCCTGATCCCCTTCGGCAAAGTCACGCTTTCGGTTATAAAATAAGGGTTTCCTGCATACGAATCTCTCCGGCAGAACAGCCGAGAGAATTCGATTCGTGTCTGGAAACCCTTTTCTTAATGGCATTGAGATCGTACCGGATAGAATCATTTACGACCTGACGGAATTATTAACGCTGTCATTTTAAGCGTTCGAGGCAGGAAAGGACCTGCCAAACGACGTGACATTGAAAAGGAGAATATATGGGCATAATTTCCTTTATGACTCGAAAATCAGCCGCTGTAAAGTCTGCAAATCGGTGACCGGTGCCGAACATTTTCCTTCTTTGCAGAGATAATAAGCCGTCCCTTGGGCCGGAATCGGATAGCTTTCGGTGTAAGGTGCCAGTTCCGCTAATGCTTTTTGATTTGCTTTTGTCTTGACCGTGGTGAACGGAAGCTGTTCCTGATGGCGGTGCAAAAAAGTAAGCAATTCCGGAGGTACTTCCTCGCCGGAAGTTACGCAAATGAGTTCCTGAGACGGATAAAATTCCTCCATCAAGGTGCATAAAGCAGCACAGCTTGCCGTTGGAAAGTCGGAAAGATAGCCGGAATAGAACCTGACTTGCTTTTGGAAGAGGGTATTCCACTCTGTCTCCCCCGTAAGCCGAAAAAGCCACAGAAGTACGGCAAGAGCAACGGAATTGCCGGAAGGTAACGCCCCGTCGTCTGTTTCTTTCGGGCGGCCGATTAAAGATTCGGCGTCTTTTGCATACAAATAGAACCCTCCGTTTTCCTTATCAAAAAACAAGTCAACCATCTGTTTGGAGCAGATAATTGCTTTTCTTAGATACGACACTCGGAGCGTAGCCTGGTAGAGTTTCAGCAGGGCAAACGCATAAAACGCATAATCATCCAGCTGCGTGTCAATGCCGGCTTCGCCCTTGCGCCAGAGGTGGTACAGCCGGCAGGTCTGGTGATTGAATAAAGACTCCGAAATGAATTGCTGCGCGTTTTGCGCCGCTTTGAGGTAAACGGGTTCATCGAGCAGAATATAGGCATCTGCAAGAGCGGATATCATGAGAGCGTTCCATGCGGTTAGGACTTTATCATCTTTATGAAGCACGGTGCGCTTTAAGCGGTAATCCGCAAGGATTTTGCAGTCGGCCGCGATTTGCGGATTTCTTTCCTCATATCTCGAATTTTCGATTAAATTTGGTACGCTTCTGCCCTCGAAATTGCCGGTTTCGGTAATGCCAAACCATCGGCAGAATTCTTCTGCTTCCGCTTTTCCAAGCACCGCGGCGACTTCATCCGGCGTAAAAACATAATATTTACCTTCTTCGCCCTCGCTATCCGCATCCTGCCCGCAGTAAAATCCGGACTGTTCATCGGTCAGCTCGCGTAGAACATAGCGCAGTACGTTTTCGGCAATGCGCCGGTAAAGGGGGCTATCGGTCTTTTGGTATGCTTTCAAATAAACTTGTGCAAGCAGCGCATTATCGTAAAGCGTCTTCTCAAAATGGGGAATCAGCCACTTTTCATCGGTCGAGTAGCGCGAAAATCCTCCGCCGATATGGTCATAGATGCCACCCCGATACATTTGGTCTAACGTATGCCGAACCATTTTGAGCGCATCCTCATCACGCTCGGCTGAGGAGTAGCGCAGCAGAAACAGCAGGTTGAACGGAGTCGGGAATTTGGGAGCAGCACCGAACCCTCCCCAATCCGGATCGTAAGCCTTCCGAAACCACCGGAAAGCACGCTGAAATACTTCCTTAGTAAGTTCAGAGGCAGGGCGTTTTTCCGTTTCCAGCTGCTCAAGCATACGGACTGCGTTTTCACCGGATTCCAGCAGTTTTTGTTTATCGGTCTTCCAAAGCTGTGCGACCGACTTCAGAAGCTCCAGCAGTCCCATTTGGCCATATTGCGAGGTTTTCGGCAAATAGGTTCCGACCCAAAACGGCTTTTGCTCCGGCGTCATGAGAACCGTCAGCGGCCATCCCCCGCTGCCGTGGAAAGCCATGCACACAGACATATACACGGCATCCACATCGGGGCGCTCCTCCCGGTCCACCTTAATGCAGACATAATCCCGATTCAGAATTTCCGCTACCTCTAAGGATTCAAAGGATTCATGCGCCATCACATGGCACCAGTGACAAGTGCTGTAACCGATGGAGAGAAAAATCGGCTTGTCCTCCGCTTTTGCCTTACGGAAAGCCTCTTCGCCCCACGGGTACCAGTCGACGGGATTATGGGCATGCTGTAACAAATACGGAGACTTCTCTTTCGCTAATCGATTGGTTTTTTCGTTGTCTGCCATGCGGCCGCCTCCTTTATCTTGTAAATACCCTATTCTAAAATTATTTCATCTTTTCGGATCTTATTTCTTCCTTTTTTTGGTATATGGGCTTTTTCTGTTTTTGTAAGAAAAATCGTTCTTTCTTGTCCGGATAGTGGCATGCTTTCCAAAGAAAGTGCTATACTAGGTGATACAGGCGTTATGAATCCATGGAGCGGCGTGAGACGTCGGCAGGATTGCGCTTGGCGGCATTTACCATGTAAACGTAGAGCAGCCGAGTTATACACAGACGTGAATAAGAGAATGTGGGGAAAATAAAGTGAAAGTTTTGCAGATTAATTCCTGTTGCGGTGTTGGAAGCACCGGGAGAATAGCCGCCGATATATATAAGGCATTGGAAGAACAAGGGCATCAATGCAAAATCGCCTATGGGAGAGGGAATGCTCCAGAGGACATTGATACCATAAGAATCGGTTCGAGTTTAGATAATTATTTGCACGTAATCAAAACCCGAATCTTTGACCAACATGGTTTTGGCTCTGAGAATGCTACCAGAGCGTTAATCAAGCAGATTGAAAATTATGACCCCAATATTATCCATCTACATAATGTTCATGGATATTATGTAAACATTGATATTCTGTTCAACTATTTAAAAGAAGCGGGAAAGCCTGTTGTCTGGACACTGCATGACTGTTGGCCATTCACAGGCCACTGCGCTTATTTTGATTATTGCGGTTGTAAAAAATGGGAAACAGGATGCTTTGCATGTCCGCAAAAGCGGGAATACCCTGCTAGCTTTGTCGCTGACAACTCAAAATCGAATTACGAGAAGAAAAAAGAGCTTTTCACGTCGATTAAAAATATGGCGCTTGTTACACCCTCCCAATGGTTAGCAGGGCTTGTGAAGCAGTCTTTTCTTAGGGAGTACCCCGTACATGTAATTCCGAATGGAATTGATTTAAATGTTTTCCAGCCAACAACCGGAGACTTTAGAGAGAAGTATCATCTGCAGAATAAAAAAATTGTTTTAGGCGTTGCAAATATTTGGGATGCGCGTAAGGGATTAAAGTATTTTTTGCAGCTGGCAGACAAATTAGATGATTCTTGCCAGATTGTGATTGTCGGTGTGACAAACAAGCAAAAAAAAGAACTGCCGTCTAAAATTCTGGGAATTACCAGAACGGATAATGTAAAACAACTGGCTGAAATCTATACTGCCGCTGATGTTTTTGTCAACCCAACCCTGGAGGATAATTTCCCCACCACGAATCTGGAAGCGCTGGCATGCGGTACCCCGGTAATCACATTCAAAACTGGAGGAAGTCCGGAAAGTTTGGATGCTACCTGCGGAATTACTGTGGATGCGGGCGATCTTCAGAAATTGGCGGAAGCGGTGGAGCAAGTGCTGCAAAACCGCTTTACTAGGGAATCCTGCATCAAAAGGTCTAGACAATTTGACGCAAATAGGTCTTACGCAGATTATTTGAATCTCTACAACAATTTATTGCATGAAGCAATATCATAATCGGCCTTCCCATGCTCTTGCCTTTCTATTTTGAACGTCAGTCTGCCAACTGAAGTTTTGTTCTCTACACATATCTAAAATGCAAAAAATACCCGCATGAACCTGAAAGTTCATGCGGGTTTTTACTTTGTGGACAACGGAATATTTATTTAATTTTGATGACGGCTTTGTCCGGAAAAATCCAAATCCGAATCAGATCCACTCTTCCAGCCGGTCGTGCTCCGAAAAGGGCGTAGGCGTCAACTGCGGGTAAGTCCGGTACATGGCCAAGGAATTCATAATTACCTTAAGATTGTGGCAAGCACATCTTTGAACATCTCCGACGCAGATGCTTCTTTTTCTCCGCAGGTTGCCTCGATAGACGATTTGCCGTCCCTGGCCTGTGACGTGTGCCACATCGGTTGTGACGTCGGTATACTCCATGTAAAAATCAGCCGGGCTGGTTCTTTGGACCACGCAGTTCAGGTGAATCTTTTCTCCGTTTACCAGAATCACGCCGTCTTTTTCTTCTGCAGTGTATCCTTCTTTCAAGTTTGCCGTTACAGTGTCTTTTCCGTCCGGCTTCGGTGTAAAGGAATTCCACATTGCCTGCCGAATCGGAAGGAACGGAACTACCTTTTCAAATACAATCTGCCCTTTGTCATCGAAATTCGGCATAACGGTCTCAACAGCCATAACGATGTTTAACGCCCGCTGTTTTCCTCCCGGCATGATGAGGTCATTCCCGGCGTGCATGGATTTGTACGGGGTGGATGCGCCCCCGTTCCAGTCCGTCATAATCAGTCCCTGAAAACCCCATTCACCGCGGGCGATGTCGGTGTTCAGGTCGCGGGAATCCGCCGTCGGAACGCCGTTAATCAGATTATACGAAGTCATAATCGCCATCGGCTGGGCCGTTTTCACGGCAATTTCAAAGCCTTTGAGGTAGATTTCCCGCAACGCCCGTTCGCTGACGATGGTATCTACCGCATACCGATTGCTCTCCTGATTGTTGGCGGCGTAGTGTTTGATGCAGGCACCCGTGCCGGGGCGGGATTGAATGCCGCGTGTTATCGCCGCAGCCATAAGGCCCGAAACGAGCGGATCTTCGGAAAAATACTCAAAATTTCTTCCGCAGAGCGGATCACGATGAATATTCAGGCTCGGGCCGAGAATCATCGTAATGCCGTATTCTTCCATTTCTTCTGCAATGCCACAGCCCACACGGAAAAGAAGGTCTCGGTCAAAACTCTGCGCCAGCAGGGTACCGACCGGCCACACCGTGCAAAACTGATGTTTCTTGACTTTTTTGCCGGTAGATAAGTCGGTTGCTTCAAATTCCTGCTTGACTCGAATTCCGGCCGGTCCGTCGGCCATTACAATGGACGGAATTCCATACTTAGCAAAAAGGCTGCCAGTTGTCTCGCCGGCTGCACCGGGAATGGTGCTGGAGTTTTCGCCGATGATTGGTTGCTCCTGATTTGTTACGCCCCATCCCGTACCGCAGTTTAGTGTAGCCAGTTCTTCGGTATCCATTTGAGCAACGAAGTCTTCCAGCGATTCTCTGCCTTCTTTCACGTCTTTCAGAGTAATCGACTTTTTTTGCACGACTTTTACTTTTTCATACGGCATCGTGGGTTTATAATCGGGGTCTGTCGTATAAGTTACGACTTCCTCTTTTTCAAGGCATGGTTTCCGAAGCGGAATGTTGTTTCCGTCGCATGTTAGAACAAAAATGGATTCATCCTCCCAGTTTTCATCCCTGCATGGAGTCCTGCCAGCTTTGCTGATTTCATGCAGTTCTTCGGAAAGCGGATATTCGTTGCGCAGTTGTTCCGTCACGACCGCTTTTTTCAGCTTCAGAACAACAGCCGGAATCGTATGTCTGGATGAATTGCCGATACGAATTCTGTAATCGCCCTCATCCAAGCGATAGCAGGCGTCTTTTTCACAGTAGGAAGCCATATCGCGGATTCGGAACCGAATGAAGAGCGTCTGAGATTCTCCGGGCTTGAGTTCTTTTGTTTTCGCAAACGAGGCCAGTTCCTGGAACGGCTTTTCCACGCCATTGATTTCATTCCAGCCGCCGGGGGCGGAGTAATAAACCTGCACCACTTCACGCCCGGAATACACGCTGCCTTCATTTTTCACTTTTACCTGAAGTTTGACCCACTCCCCTTCCAGTTCGGCTCCTTGGCATTCCATGGAAAATTCCGTGTAAGAAAGGCCGTACCCGAACTCGTAACATGGTTCGATTCCGAAGGTATCGAAATACCGATACCCGACATAAATACCCTCTTCATATTTTTCTTTGCTGACATCGTTGTCGTTGTAGGCAAAGGTGGCAGACGCGGGATAATCGCTATACTTCATCGCCCAGGTTGCGGTGAGCTTTCCGGAAGGCGTGACTCTGCCCGTGAGCACGTCCAAAAGTGCGTCGCCGCCTTCCTGACCAGCCTGCGACATCAGGAGTACCGCGCCGATTTTCGAGTTCTTCCGAACGGTGCTCATATCCACAACCCCGCCGACGTTTAGAACCAGAATCATTTTCGGGAAAGCATTGGAAATTACTTCCACATTGTTCCGTTCGGTCTGACTGATTTCATAGTCCCCGATCTCATACTCCATTCCGTCAATCGTGACATTTTTCTTTAGGCAGCGGTCCGCACCTTCTCCGGAATTTCTGGAGATGACATACACGGCGGTGTCGGTCATCTTAGCATATTGAGAAACCTGCTCCGCAGAATAGCTCATCTCGGGAAAAACAAACATGTGCAAAGGATCGCCGATTGATTTTTCTTCCGCTGCGTCGTACTTTGCGGCGTACTCGTTCAGCAAGTCTTTCGTAACGACATGATATCCTGCGGACAGAAAAGATTGCATGATGTTAATGTGGTACCGAGGGCTTTGGTTCACATGAACGATGCCGCCTCCAAGAAGTCCTCCGTTCAGCGGATCGCCGGAACCGGTTCCTCCTCTTACCGTACGCACTGCACCGCAGCCGAACAGAGCAATTTTCTTTGACTCTGCTTTCAGAGGTAGTGTTCCGTTTCGGTTCTCCAAAAGCACCATGCCGCTCGCCGCGGCCTCTCGCGAAAGCGACGCGTTTCTCTTTTCCCTCATTGACATCGGGTAGTCCAGTTGGTTCTGCATATGATTGCTCCTTGTGTGTTATGTTGCCGGCTCTTTGCAATGTGCCATGCCGTGAGAGGCTTGTCCAAAATTTTTGCAGTTTGCCGGATGAATCAGAAACTGTTGCCCAGACTTAGATGGCATACTCCGTGAAAGAAAATGGAAGGCGATGTAATCGTTCTGAGAACATCGCCTTTGTGGTTATTATCGAAGCGTTTTAATGAGTTCTTCCATGTCTTCGGAGAAAAAGCTGACCATGCTGTGCAGCGGCATTCCATCAATCATCTGATGGAACATTTCCGAGTTTACGGTCTCCGATGACTGGCCGAATGCTTTCCTCATTTTCTCCAAGGCAGATTCCAGCAGCTCCGGCTTTTCGCCGTAACGGAGAACATCGCCGATTGTTGTGGTATCGGTAATTTTCAGAGGAATTCTTTCCGTGCTGCTGATTGTGACTTTATCATGAAGCGGAAGGTCTCGGCTTGAAGTGCCGACGAAAATCTCATATTCTCCGTTCCCGGTGTACCAGCCCGGAATTCTCGTTTCATAATAAGCAAAGCTGCGTTTGTCTAAGCAGAACGAGACGGTCTTTTCCTCGCCGGGGTTCAGAAATACTTTCTGGAAACCCTTCAATTCCCGAACCGGACGAATTGCTTTCTGCTCTTCCGGCGGTGACACATAGAGCTGGATGGTTTCCTTTCCGGCCACCTTGCCTGTGTTTTTCACCGTGACGGATACGGTAAGGGTATCTGTATCGTTCATTTGGTCGGAAGAAAGCACCAAATTGCTTAATGCAAACGTGGTGTAGGAAAGTCCATGGCCAAACGGGAAAAGGACTTGCATCTTTCGTGCATCATACCAGCGGTAGCCGACATAGACACCTTCGCCGTAATTGACTTCGGTTTCGCTGCCCGGGAAGTTCAGATAGGAAGGTGTGTCTTCCAGACGAAGCGGGAACGTTTCCGCGAGTTTTCCACACGGATTTGCATCCCCGAACAGCAGCCGGATTTCCGCGGTTCCGACGCCCTCGCCGCCAAGGTACATTTCCAGCACGGACGGCACCTTATCAATCCACGGCATGGATACGGCGCTTCCGTTGTGAAGCACAACGACTGTGTTCGGCTGGACTGCGCAAACTTTTTCAATCAGCTCATTCTGACATGCCGGAAGGTCAAGCGTTGTACGGTCATACCCTTCCGACTCGTAGCTGTCCGGCAGGCCGGCAAAAATGACGGCGACCTTTGCTTCCTTGGCGGCTTTCAGCGCTGCCTCAAGCAATTCGGAATTGGTGGTTACTCCGTCGGCTTCATACCCCGGAGCGTAGGTGATTCCCTTCAAACCGGATTTTTCAGCGGCTTCGAGAGCGGAATCCACCCGAAAGCTATTGATGTGGCTTGAACCGCCTCCCTGATAACGTGGAGCTTCGGCAAATCTCCCGATGAAAGCAATCTTGTCTGTCTTATTCAGCGGAAGCAGCCCGTTGTTGTTTTTCAGCAGCACGGCGCTTTCTTCCGCAGCCTTGCAGGCCAGCTGATGGTGCTTTTCTTTGTCGTAGGACTCGATTTTTGTTTGTTCGTCCAGCCCTTTTTCAATCCACTTCAGAAGATTTTCAACGGCTTTGTCGAGTGTCTCCATTTTCAGCGAGCCGTTTTTGACCGCCTCAACGATTTTCGCGTCGTTGCGTCCGTTGCTTGACGGCATTTCAAGGTCCAACCCGGCTTTCAGCGCCTCGCATCTGCGGTTCATGGCACCCCAGTCAGTCATGACAATGCCGTCAAATCCCCATTCCTTACGGAGCACCTGATTCAGCAGCCATTCGTTCTCGCAGGAATAAACCCCGTTAATCTGGTTATAAGAGCACATCAGCGTCCACGGTTTTGCCTGCTTCACGATTTTTTCAAATACGGCCAGATAAATTTCCCGCAGGGTCCGTTCGTCTACACGGTCACTGATGCTCATCCGGCGGGTCTCTTGGTTATTCGCGGCGAAGTGCTTTACGCTTGTGCCAACTTTTTTGCTTTGCACGCCCTTAACATAACTCGCCGCCATTTCTCCAGCAAGATAAGGGTCCTCCGACAGATATTCGAAATTCCGTCCGCAAAGCGGGCTTCTCTTTGACCCCGGACGTGACGGTAGACATCAGCAACGCGACCCTTACCCAGGACGGCGAAAACCGCGTGCGGGTCGGAAACATAAAAGGGAAAGAGCGCCCGGAGCAGTTAAAATTGTGCATCGGTTACCACGCAGGTTATAAAGTCGAGACATACTTGAGCTTTGCTTGGCCGGAAGCATACGAAAAAGCACAATACGCTGCCGATATTATAATGAAAAAAATGAAGCGCAAAGGTCTTCAGGCCGAAGATATCCATATTAGCTACGTCGGTCTGAATGCGCTTCATCTTGGCGTCGCCGATATGGACCCGGATTTCGTGAAAAGAATGAACGAGGTCGTGTTGCGGATTGCCATTCGCACGAAAGAAAAAGCAGAGGCCGCCAAGATTATTCCGGAAATCGCGCCACTGCAGCTCAACGGACCTCCGGGTGCAAGCTTCTTCGGCGGGCGCGCAAAAGTTCGGGAAGTAATCGGCTTATGGCCGACGCTGATTCCGCGCGATGCTGTGAAGCTCACACCGCACATTTTGGAGGTGAACTGACGGTGGCGGAAATTTATCTGATGGATATCGCCCACGGCCGTTCGGGAGATAAGGGCGACACCTGCAACGTTTGTGTTTTTGCCCGCGACCCGAAAGATTATGAGCTGATTAAAAGAGAAGTTACGGTTGAGAAAGTCCGTGAGTATTTTGGGGACATGGTTAAGGGAGAAATCATCCGCTATGAAATTCCGTCCCTCAACGGCTTCAATTTCGTGATGAAACACGCGTTAGGGGGCGGAGCAACGCTTTCACTGAGGCTGGATACTCTCGGCAAATCGATGGGCTCTGCGTTTATGAGAATGAAAATACACAAAGACTGATTTCTTCTATGGAGTAACGAAATCGGGTATTTTGATGCCCGAAACAATCGCGGCTGCAGTTTGATACGCTTTCATTCATCGGTAGATTCAAAAACATTGCTGTTCCTTGTCAGATGGGGGTAAGGTTTTACGCCGGCTCAGGCTGGTTTTTGATACACAACCGCTTTGTATCTTAGAAATCGCCTTACCCCCTCCCCTTTCCTAATCTTCTTCACAAGTAATCCGAACATCGAATGGACTATACAAGTTTTGTACTATCATTGCATAAAGAGGAATTAAAAAATGGGAAAAAAAATAAGAGCGCTTGAAAATTTGAAAGTGCTTGATTTAACAAGAGTTGTCGCCGGCCCGTACTGTACTGCAATTCTTGGAGATATGGGTGCAAAGGTAATCAAAATAGAAATTCCGGGAAAAGGCGACGACTCTAGGGCATATGATCCGCATGTAAATGGAGAAAGCGTTTACTTTGCCAACTTAAATCGGAATAAAATCGGGATTACTTTAAATTTGAAACATCCGAAAGGTAAAGAGATTTTTCTTCAGCTTGTTAAAAAAGCCGATGTTGTGGTCGAGAATTTCCGGCCTGGCGTTATGGACAAGCTCGGAATCGGCTACGATGTTTTAAAAGAAGTCAACGACCAAATCATCTACGCGGCTGTTTCAGGGTTTGGAAGCTACGGGCCTTATTCGCAGCGCCCGGGATATGACATTATTTCACAGGCAATGGGCGGTTTGATGAGTGTAACCGGCCCGGAGGGAAGCCCTCCGACCCGCTCTGGAAACGCAATGGGCGATATTCTGGGGGGAATGAACCTCGCTATCGGAATCTTAGCCGCCGTAAATGCCCGCCATTTAATCGGGCACGGGCAGAGAGTGGATGTCTCCCTTGTGGATTCGGTTGTCGCGAGCCTTGAAAATGCCTTTGAGCGATATCTCTACTCCGGGATGCTTCCAAAGCGAATGGGAAACTCTTATGCTTCTATTGCACCCTACGATTCTTATCGCGCGAAAGACGGTTATGTCATTATCGCATGCGGCAACCAAAAGCTGTACGAAAAATTCTGTACCGAAGTAATCCACATGCCTGAAATGATTACGGATAAACGCTTTGCAACGATACCTCTTCGCGTAAAAAACAATAAGATACAAAAGCAATACATCGAATCTTGGACAACAAAACATACGGTAGATGAAGTTGTTGATTTGGCTTTGTCAAAAGGAATCCCCGCTGGGCCGATTTACGATTTGAAACAAATCATCGAAGACGAACATATCTCAAAAGCACGCGAAATGTTTTTGGACGTTGACCACCCAGTCATCGGGAAAATGAAAGTAAACGGTAATCCGATTAAATTGATGGATACCATGCCGGATGTCCAGATGCCGGCTCCGACGCTCGGACAAGATAATGATTACGTTTACGGTGAGATCTTGAAAATGTCAAAACAGGAAATCAAAGACCTCTCGAAGAACGGCGTAATCTAATCATTGCTATTTCGAAACTCCCGTTATTTTTTCCATCTTCGCCGGCATTGGAAGAATCTGCACATTCTGCGAATAAAATATTTCTCTTTCCTTTGTGACGGTAAATATCTTTTACCTGTCGCTGGCCTTTCCTTCCTTCAATCGAGAGAAATCTAAAAAACCCCCTAATGTAGTTTTTCCTACATTAGGGGGGCTTTGCTGATACAGAGAAATCAAAGAACGATTTTGTTTTGCGGCAGAAAATGATAAGAAAATCAAAGCTCTGGTCATAATCGGGTCTTATGCCAGAACCTATTCTCAAGCTGATGCGTATTCGGACCTGGATATCATTATAGCCACAGAAGACCCAGAATCCTGGCTTTATGGAGAAGAACCGGCAAGCTGGGAAACATGAAGACATCATTTGTAGAACCTACTTTCACCGGAAGCAAGACAAAGGATCTAACCGAAAAAGTTAGGTCCTTTTTTCCAACATAGCAATAATTTCAGCCTAGCCTCATGTTCTTACAGTCGGGCATTTTGTCCGACTCCTTTTCTTACCCGGCTGAAATTCCCTATTTACTTTTGCAAACAGTCGGTTATAATATAAACGTACAATGTACGGAAAAGAGATGAAGTGCCATGCGTCCCTCACAGCGTGACAAAATTTATAAATATCTGACGGACTATTACAATACAAACGGCTATCCGCCTTCCATGGCGGAGATAGCGGCGTCGCTTGGCCTGAAATCACGGTCAAACATCAACGCGCAGCTTGCGCAGATGGCCAACGAAGGGAAACTTACTAAAATTAACGGCAAATACTACCCGGCACAAGCCGCTGAACAGACCCGCGTCGTCATGGTTCCGGTGCTGGGAACCATCGCCGCCGGCGTGCCCATCACGGCAATTGAGAACCTGGAAGGATATGTCGGTTATCTACCTCGCTCCGGTCACGGGGGCAATCCCCTGTTCGCTCTGCGGATTAAAGGTGACTCCATGATTGAAGCCGGTATCTATGACGGGGATATCGTTATTGTGGAGCAGACCCCTTACGCGGAAAACGGTCAGATTGTCGCGGCGATGGTTGGCGACGAGGCAACCGTCAAGCGATTCTACAAGGAGAACGGGCATTACCGTCTCCAGCCGGAGAATTCCAGAATGGAGCCAATCATCGTTTCCGAGGTTCAGATTCTCGGCCGGGTCATTTCAAGTATGCGTTATTACTATTGAGGCGACAAATGGAACGCGTAATCCTGCACAGTGACTGTAATTCCTTTTATGCTTCCGTTGAATGCCTGTATCATCCGGAAATCCGCAACAAGCCGGTCGCGGTCGGCGGAGAACCGGAGCACAGACACGGAATTATCCTCACAAAAAACGGAATCGCCAAAAAATACGGGGTAAAAACAGGCGAACCGCTCTGGAAGGCAAAGCAGAAATGCCCCGATCTGGTAATCATTCCGCCGAATTACCCGCTTTACCAGCGCTTTTCGGAGATGGCCCGGAAGATCTACCTAGAATATACCGACAAAGTGGAGCCGTTCGGAATTGACGAAAGCTGGCTCGACGTGACGGGCAGCGCAAAGATATACGGTGACGGAGAGAAGATTGCCAGAGAAATCAACCGGCGCGTCAAGGAAGAACTCGGCATCACCGTCTCAGTCGGCGTGTCCTGGAACAAGATATTTGCAAAGTTCGGAAGCGATTACAAAAAGCCGGATGCCGTGACGGTCATCACAAAAGAGAATTACAAAGAAATCATCTGGCCGCAGCCGGTGGAAGATTTGCTGTATGTCGGCCCGGCAACAAAGAGAAAGCTGAACGGGATTGGAATTCACACAATCGGCGAGCTGGCCGCTATAAAACCGGAGTACCTCCGGGCCAAATTCGGCAAGTGGGGCGACGTGCTGCATGATTTTTCAAACGGCCTCGATATCACTCCGGTTGCGGAGTATGACAGCACCAGAGCGGTAAAATCCATCGGCAACAGCACCACGACAATTCGCGACCTGAAGACCGAGGAAGACGTGAAAATGGTTCTGTTCGTCCTGGCGGAAAGCGTAGGCCGCAGGATGCGGGAACAGGGATTCAAAGGCCGGGAGCTGTCCGTTGCGGTGCGCGACAACGAGCTTTGCACAATTGCGAAGCAATGCAAATTCGAGAAGTTCACCAATATCTCTTCCGAGATTGCGGAAAAAGCGTTCTGGCTTTTTCGGAAGTTTTACAGCTGGTACCGGCCAATCCGCAGCATCGGAATCTCGGTGTCGGATTTCGCTCACGACAATATTCCCACGCAGACGGATTTGTTTTGCGACGAGCGTCAGCGGATACGCATGGAACGGCTCGACAGCGCCGTTGACGTCTTGAAACGTCGGTTTGGGAATTACTGCGTGCAGCGCGCTTCGCTACTGAAAGAACCGACCTTGACAAGGTTCAATCCGAAAGACGAGAACACAATTCATCCGATTGGGTATTTCTGAGGGGTGGTAGTCCATGTCGGTATACAAAAAATATGTGGATATGATTGTGCGGTATTATCCGGACGGCACAATCAGGCCTATGGCTGTCTGGTGGGAGGAAGGAAAGCTGTACGAAATCGATCGCATTCTTGATGTGCGCCCGGCAGCGTCGCTGAAGGCCGGAGGAGCGGGGATCCGTTACACCTGCCGCATTCAAGGGCACGAAACGTATATCTGGCTCGAAGACAACCGGTGGTTTGTGGAAGCAAAAGGAAAACCGCGCAGTCAGGAGGTAAGCTGATTTATGTGTGGAAGATACTGCTTATATGATGACGGCAACGAAGAGATACGAATGATTCTCGACCGGACGGCGGGCGATTTCAAAACCGGTGAGATCTTCCCGACGGACAAAGCGCCGGTGCTGATTGGGCAAAGCGGAAAGATTAAGCCGCAGGCTGTTATTTGGGGATTCCCCGGTTTTCGCGGCAAAGGAGTCATTATCAACGCCCGCGCGGAAACGGTTCCGGAGAAACCGCTGTTCCGAAATTCCCTCCGGTCAAAGCGCTGCGTGATTCCTTCTTCCGGCTTTTTCGAGTGGACTCACGACGGGCAGAAAACGAAGTACCGGTTCAATCTCCCCGACACCGGTGTTCTTTATATGGCAGGGCTTTACCAAGACTTTGGAGAGAAGAGATGCTATGTCATCATTACAACGGCAGCGAATGAATCCATGTCTGCCGTTCACAACAGAATGCCGGTTATATTGCGGCGGAACGAAGTGCGGGAATGGCTCTGCAATGATTCGGCAGCGACGAGCAAGTTGGTTAAGATGCCGCCGCTGCTTGTAAAAACTCAGGTTGGATAAATAACCTTCTATTAAGTCGGACAAAATGTCCGACTTCTTTTCTTCTAGAGGGTATTGTGGAGATCTTATCTCTTTACGACTCCAGTCTTTGATTATTGATCAAGCCTTACACAGAACGCCTTTTCGATTTTATAGAAATCAATCCTTTGCTTCCTAACGGCAACGTATGATAATTTAGATTAAAAAAATGCCCGCATGAATTTGAGATTGCCATTCCATACGGGCTTTTTCGTTTCTGAAAATAAAAAACCGCATGATGAAGCCGAAAATGCCGGTCTCATGCGGTTTTCTGATGTTTTGTGATGGTGGACGCAACGGGACTCGAACCTGTGACCTCTCGCGTGTGAGGCGAACGCTCTAACCAGCTGAGCTATGCGTCCAAAAAAATTTGCGCGACTCTACCACGCGCAAACACAAGAATGGTGACCCGGGCGAGAATCGAACTCGCGTTACCGCCGTGAAAGGGCGGTGTCTTAACCTCTTGACCACCGGGCCGGATGGTAGCGGCAATTGGATTCGAACCAACGACGCTTCGGGTATGAACCGAATGCTCTAGCCAACTGAGCTATGCCGCCATGTAATGCTCCGTCAAAGATAACGGAGCGTTTATTATTATACTCTATTCGTGGTTGGCTTGTCAATAAATTTTTGAAATATTTCAAGCCACTAAAATCAGGTAAGAACCGAGTAGTTCGGCGCTTCCTTCGTAATCTGGATGTCGTGCGGGTGACTCTCTCTGAGGCCTGCGCCGGTGATACGGCAGAACCTTGCCTTTTCATGAAGCTCATCAATGTTTGCACAACCAGTGTAGCCCATGCCTGCACGCAAACCGCCCATCAGCTGATAAACCGTGTCGGAAAGGGGCCCCTTGTAAGCAACGCGTCCTTCAACGCCTTCCGGAACGAGCTTCTTTGCATCCTGCTGGAAGTAGCGGTCTTTGCTGCCGTGACCCATAGCCGCAAGGCTGCCCATTCCGCGGTAAACCTTAAAGCGACGACCCTGATACAGCTCGGTCTCTCCGGGGGATTCCTCGCACCCTGCAACCAGCGAACCAATCATGACGACGTCTCCGCCGGCGGCGAGCGCTTTCACGATATCGCCAGAGAACTTAATGCCGCCGTCTGCGATAACCGGGATACCTGCCTTCTGTGCCTCGCAAGCCGCGTCATAGATTGCGGTAATCTGCGGAACGCCGATGCCTGCAACGATGCGCGTAGTGCAAATGGAGCCCGGGCCGATGCCGACCTTCACGCAGTCTGCGCCGGCGTCGATGAGCGCCTTTGCGCCCTCTGCCGTGGCGATGTTGCCTGCAATGAGCTGAAGATCCGGGTATGCTTTCTTAACCTTCTTGACAGCGTTCAGTACACCGCTGTTGTGGCCGTGGGCGGAGTCGAGGACGACAACGTCCACCTGTGCTTCCACCAAAGCAGCAACACGGTCGAGGACATCTTCGGTTGCACCGATGGCGGCGCCGCAGAGTAGGCGGCCATTTTCGTCTCTTGCGGAATTCGGGTACTGAACCGCCTTTTCAATATCTTTAATGGTGATAAGGCCTTTCAGGTTGCCGTCTTTGTCGACAAGCGGCAGTTTCTCGATGCGGTGGGAACGGAGAATTTCCTTAGCCTCTGCCAGTGTCGTTCCGACCGGAGCCGTGACCAAATGGTCTTTCGTCATGACATTCGCAATCGGCTGGTCGAAATCGGAGCCTTCCATAAAACGAAGGTCGCGGTTTGTGATGATGCCGACGAGCTTTCCGTTTTCGCAGATCGGCACACCGGAAATGCGGTAGCGGGCCATAATCTCTTCCGCGTCATGCACGGAATGCTCGGGCGAAAGATAGAACGGGTTCGCGATGACGCCGTTTTCGGAACGCTTAACACGGTCAACCATATCTGCCTGTTTCTCGATTGGCATATTCTTGTGGATGATACCGATTCCGCCTTCACGAGCAATCGCAATTGCCATCTGTGTCTCCGTTACGGTGTCCATTGCCGCCGTCATCAGCGGAATATTCAGGTGAATCTTCTTCGTGAGCCGAGTGCCGAGATTGACCTCTTTCGGCAAGACGTTGGATTCTGCCGGAATCAGCAGGACATCGTCAAACGTGAGCGCTTCCTTTACAAATTTTTCCGAGTAATTCGTATTTAACATGCCGTTCCTCCATCTTCAGCCTGATAGTCGCATGGACGGGCCAAAGCCCGTCCACTTTTGTGTTTATTTTATATAACGACTATTTTAACATTTCACTTTTGGGCCGTCAATACCATCCGTGAATTATTCTTTTTTCAGCTTTTTGCTGAAGCTGTAAACCGAACGCTGCCGTCGCAGTCGCCGCGAAGAAAGAATTTTCCGCCAATTTTTTCGCCTGAAATTTCCAGATCTTTGCCCTCATCGACTTCACGGAGGTAATTAATCTGAATTGTATGCGCCTTCCTGCGCACATCCGGGGGGAGAAAATCCCAAACGATGTCTCCGTAGACCGAATTGTTCATGTGGCCGTTCGCGTCGAGGTCCGAGTAGAACACTCGGCGCACCCCGAGAAGCGGAAGACCGTCGGGCACAGAGAATCGCTCCATGCGGTTCTCCGGCTCAACGATATCTTCTGGGTAGAAGCCAAACTGCTTCAATGCCTGCGGGCGCTGGACTTTATGCGTTACGGCATCTGCCAGCACCGTTGTCTGCATCACATCGAGCAGAAGGTCGCCCTTTGCATCGTAGAACTTGAAATCCCGGTAAAGCTGCGCTCCGCCGCGCCCGCGCGGATGTGTTTTGATGGTAATTGGCTCACCGTTCCCGGGAAAGTGGAAGATGTGTACGCGGGTGGAAATGATAAAGAACACGAGTCCGGCGGTCTTTTTCATCGTCTCATAGCCAGCATGCATTACATTTAAATGCTGTTCGCTCGTCTCCTGCACCAGGCGCAGGGCAGAACCGAACTTGAGCGTATTGGTAGGCCCTACGTCATAAACAGGCACGTTCAGGCTGCGGGAATACTCATTGATAATTTCTGGACTCAAGGACGGATGACCTCCGTTCCGACGTATTTGCGGAGGACCTCAGGTACCGTAACGCTGCCGTCCGCATTCTGGTACTGCTCTACGATTGCCGGCAAGACGCGGCTTGTCGCGAGGCCGGAAGCGTTGAGCGTATGCACGAATTTCGTCTTTCCGTCTGTGTCGCGGAACTTCACGTTGCCGCGGCGTGCCTGATATTCCCGCGCGTTCGACGCCGAGCTGACTTCCTTATAGATGCCCATGCTCGGAATCCAGACTTCAATGTCGTAAGTGCGTGCCATGGAGAACGAGCAGTCGCCCGCAGCAAGCTTGTTGAGGCGGTAGTGAAGCCCAAGCTCCTGCACGAGGTGCTCCGCCTTGTGGACGAGCTCCTCAAAAGCCTTGTCGGATTCATCCGGCTTTGTGTACTGGACCATCTCTACCTTATTAAACTGATGGCCGCGGATCATGCCGCGCTCCTCGGAGCGGTAGCTTCCCGCTTCGCGGCGGTAGCACGGAGTATAGGCAATGTATTTTTTCGGGAGTTCCTCTGCCGAAAGGATTTCATCGCGGTGGAGGTTCACAAGCGCGGTCTCCGCCGTCGGTAGAAGGAATTTCTTTTCGGTGCTTGTCGGGTTCGCAATCCAGTAAACCTCGTCGCTGAACTTCGGGAACTGGCCTGCGGTGTAGCCGCACTCATAATTCAGCATGTGCGGAACAAGCATCAGCTCATAGCCGTCCTTAATATGTTCATCGATGAAGAAGTTGAGCAGCGCCCACTCGAGGCGTGCGCCCATGCCGCAATACACCCAAGAACCGGCGCCCGCGAGCTTTGCACCGCGCTGGTAGTCGATGAGGTGCAGGCTCTCACACAGCTCCACATGGTTTTTCGGGGTAAATCCCTCAAATTTCGGTTTCTCGCCAAAATAGCGAAGCGGCTCGTTGTTTTCTTTTCCGCCCGCCACAACGTCCTCATCGGGCATATTCGGAAGGCTGAGGAGCAGCGTTTTCTGCTGTTCTTCGATTTCGTCGAGCTTTGCGGAGTATTCCTTCACTTCCGCGGAAAGCGTCTTCATGCGCGCCAACAGCTCGGATACGTCGCCGCCCTCTTTTTTCAGTTGCGGAATTTTCTTGCTTGCCGCGTTCTGTTCGGCGCGCTTCGCCTCAACTTCGGCAATCAGCTCACGGCGTTTTGCGTCAATGGCAAGAATGTCATCGACAATCTTGTCCGCGTCATAATTGCGCTTTTTTGCCCCTGCCTTAACCAAATCGGGGTTCGTACGAATCAACTTAATATCAATCATAAATCCTATCTCTCCTCGCTGCCCGCTGCGTGCGGACGAGCTTTTTCTTCAATTAGAATTATTATCTATCCCAAAAGGATAATTATTCCTGTTTCGTGTGCTTGAAATGTATCTTTAAAGACGAATAGAAAGGTATATTATTCTATGCAAGAATTATATTGATATATTTTTCCGTTTTCCGCCCGCCGATTGGCCCTTGCCGCGTTAGTTTTCCACAATTTTTTGACTTTTTGTGGAAAGTTTGTTTGATTTGCCGCGGCAATCACCATATTCTGCTTTCCAATCGGCAAAGCGGATTATCGGTTCTTCTCATTGGACCGGATTCCGGCTTTTATATCCGGCTTCAAGATGAACGCCCGAAAGAACCAATTTCCTTTGAGAATATCCCTCGCCATAGAATGAATCTTCTTCTTCCGCTTCTGCGCGGAGAGGGAGCGCGCTCATCGTGACTCGAAATACTTGACCAATTCTGCAAGGTCTTCTTCCCCGTAAAACTCAATCTGCAGAACTCCGCGCTTTTTGGTTCCGCTCACGCGCACTTTTCTGCCGAGGCTTTCTTTCAGGGCAAGTTCCGCTTCTTCATAGTAGCGTACTTTATGCGTCTGGGGTTTCTTCTGCGGCTTTGCGTTTGCCTTCTGCGCCATTTTTTCAAGCTCGCGCACAGAAGCGCCGTTTTCCGCAGCTTTTGCGCCCTCCATCATAGATTTTTCATCCGGAAAGCTGAGCAAAGCCCTTGCATGTCCCGCGGAAAACGCACCGGCTCTTACACGCTCCTGCAGCTTCTTCGGGAGATTCAGCAGACGAAGTGCATTTGCCACGGCCGGGCGCGATTTCCCGACGGTTTTTGCTACTTCGTCCTGCGTCATGCCGTAAGTATCCATGAGGGACTGGTAGCCCTGCGCTTCTTCCAGCGGATTGAGGTCCTCGCGCTGAAGGTTTTCAATCAGGGCAAGTTCCATGACCTGCTCGTCGCTCAATTCCCGAACGACTGCGGGCACTTCGTCAAGGCCCGCCATGCGCGCCGCGCGCCAGCGGCGTTCGCCCGCAACAATCTGGTAGCCTCCGCCCACGAGCGGCCGTACCAGAAGCGGCTGAAGAACACCGTGCTGGGAGATGGAGTCTGCAAGCTCACTGAGCGCCTGCTCATCAAACTCGCGCCGCGGCTGGCCGCGGTTCGGTTCCAGCTCTGTGGTCTTGAGCATGACAGCAGTGCGTTCGCCTTCCGTATCATTTTCAGCAAAGATGGCGTCCAATCCTTTGCCGAGTCCGCCTTTTCTCGCCATCGTCATTTTCCTCCGTTCATGCGCACGATTTCGTCCGCCAGATCGTTATATGCCTGCGCGCCGCGCGATGATTTGTCAAAATATTGAATCGGCCGGCCGAAGCTCGGTGCTTCCGAAAGGCGCACCGCGCGCGGTATGACCGTGCCGAAAACCTTGCGCGGAAAATATTTCTTGACTTCCTGCACCACCTGCTGCGTAAGGTTCAGGCGGCCGTCGTACATCGTGAGAAGCACGCCCTCTATCTCAAGCCGCTCGTTATACTGCCGCTTGACCCTGCGCACCGTGTTCATGAGCTGTGAAAGCCCTTCCAGCGCATAATATTCGCACTGAATCGGCACAAGCAGCGTGTCGGCGGCGTTCAAAGCGTTCGTCGTGATGATGCCGAGCGACGGTGGGCAGTCGATAAATATGTAATCATAGTTTGCCGTGATGGGAGCCAGCGCACTTTTCAGGCGTGATTCCCGTCTCTCTAGGTCAACCAGCTCGATTTCGGCGCCCGCTAGGTCAATGCTCGACGGGATGAGGTCCAGATTCTCGAATTCCGTTTTTAGAACGACATCTTTGGCCTCGGCGTCACCGATCAGCATTTCGTAAACGGTGTTCTTGAGCTTCCGCCTGTCTACCCCGACTCCGCTTGTGGCGTTGCCCTGCGGGTCAATATCCACAAGAAGTGTTTTGAGGCCCTTTTGCCCCATCGCCGCGGAAAGGTTGACCGACGTCGTGGTCTTTCCCACGCCGCCTTTCTGGTTTGCGATTGCGATGATCTTCCCCAATTTCATTCCCCCTTCCGCATTCTGTAATTTATTCATCATTATAGCACATCGAATGGGCAAGATAAAGAGATAATTCTTTGCGTTTCGTGCGGAAAACCGGAAATGTTTCACATGAAACATTCGGTGTTTTTTGCAGGCTGGGCGCGGCTTTTCGGCTTTTTTATCAGTAAAAACGCAGCAGGCCGGACTTTTGTCCGGCCTACTGCGTGGGAAATGATATAGGGAAATAGGAGTATTCTTGTAATCTATTTTAGGCGGGTTTTCGCCCTCCCGCATGGGCACAGGTTTTCGGTATCCTGACGATACACTCTATATATTCATCCGTTTCGCTCTGAAGGGTCTGTGCGGGAATTCCGCTTTCCTTCATCGTTTTTACGGCGTGGGAGATTGTGTTGAGAAAAATGCGTACATCTTTTACTACAAAAGTCTTATGTTGTTTCGCTGCGTCTTTACCGCTAAGTAGCTTCATCACATAATCGTCCGTCTGGCGGACATTATAATTTCGCTCGATGATGACGTTCAACGCTTTTTTTCGCATTTCCGGATCCTCGATGCGGACCAAAGCGCGCGCATGGCGCTCCGTAAGGCCTGCTTCGGTGATCCGTTGGCGCTCGTGCTCCGTCAGTTTCAGCAGTCGGAGCTTGTTCGCCACGGCAGACTGGCTTTTCCCGAGGCGGCATGCGGCTTCTTCCTGTGTAACGCCCCAGGTTTCAATCAGCTTGCGGATTCCTTCCGCTTCTTCAAACACACCGAGGTTTTGTCGCTGAAGGTTTTCCGTCATCGCCATAACGGCGCTTTCACTCGGCGTACATTCGCTTATAATGCACGGGACACTTGTCATGCCTACCATCTTGCAAGCACGCAGGCGGCGTTCCCCCGCGATAATTTCATATAGCCCCGAAGCGTTTTTACGCACAGTAATGGGCTGGAGAAGGCCGTTTGCAAGGATGCTTTGAGCAAGGTTTTCCAGCTCGGCCTTGTCAAAGTTACGGCGCGGCTGTGCCGGATTCGGAACAATCTGGTCAACGTTGATCTCGACGATACGGTTTCTATCTCCGAAATACAAAATCACCGCCTCCTCGCCTTGTCCTTCCAGGTACAAGCATACGACAGACAGGCGAAAAATTTTGTAGTTTTTTGGGACTGACTTGAAAATTTCTTCGTTTTTTCTCTTTCCTTTTTCAACATATTTCCGATAAATTGTTGAGAGTTCGCTTAAATCCGCCCTCTTCCCCTTTTATATTTCTTAGTATGAATTTTATAAAAGCTCAGAGTATCTTTTTCCGAGCTTTTTTCCGTGCCAAAACACTCGAAATGCAAAAATCCCCCAATGCATTTTTCTGCATTGAGGGATGAATCTCTTTTATAGGACATTAATCATCCGAAAACATCGAGTCAGAGAGGTTTTTTCGAGATTTTGGAACCGTGGCGAGGGTATGTTGCCGCGAGCAACGCGTTTCGGCGGATCAGGAATAAGGTGCGCCCGTCTCCCGCCGGCAGCGTATATTTCACCGTTTTTTCCGTCTTGCAGCCGAGTAATGCAATTGCCCTTTCTGCGGATTTTCCTTCCTCTTCCGCGTCGGGACCTTTCATTGCGGCAAACACGCCGCCCATACGCAAAAACGGCAGGCAGTATTCACAGAGAACCGGCATTGCCGCCACCGCACGCGCGGTTGCAAAGCCAAACGCCGTACGGAACTGTTTCTGCCGTGCGGCCTCTTCGGCGCGTGCGTGAACAATCTCCGCCTCAAGCCCCAGTTTCTTGGTAAGCTCCGCCAAAAAGACAAGGCGCTTGTTAAGGCCGTCTAACAGCGTAAGCTGCAAGTCGGGGCGCATGATTTTAAGCGGCACGCCGGGAAATCCGGCTCCGGTGCCGACATCAATCATCTTCTCGCCTTGCGGAATGTCGTAATACTTCAAAATCAGGATACTATCGAGAAAATGCTTCGCGGCGATACCTTCCGGGTCTACGACGGCTGTAAGGTTGATTTTTTCATTCCATTCGGTGAGCAGAGAGGCATAAACCCGAAACTGTTCCTCCTGCTGCGGAGTGATAAAAATGCCGCAGTCGGAAGCATAAGTTTTCAGAAGCGATGCCGCGTCATTCATAAATTTTTCTCCTTCTTTGCGAGCCAGATGAGAAGCACCGAAATATCGGCAGGGCTGACGCCGTAAATACGGGACGCTTGTCCCACGCTTGCGGGGCGGACTTCCTGTAGACGCTCCTGCGCTTCTTTGCGCAAACCCGTCAGCTTTGTGTAGTCAATGTCCTCCGGCAGACGTTTACCCTCCAGACGGCGCATTTCTTCAATCTGGGCTTTCTGCCGCTTAATGTATCCCTCATACTTGAGTTCAATCTCCACGTTTTCAAAAACCGCCTGTGGGAGATTCGGCCTGCCTGGGTCGACCGGCGCGAGCACTTCGTAGTTCAGCTGGGGGCGGCGGATGAGGTCCGCAAGACGCACACCGGTGGTTACCGGAGTTGTTCCACGTGAAACAAGTATTTGATTCAACTCCTCCGACGGCGGCAGAACGGTCTTTTCCACGCGCTCGCGCTCCGCTTTCTTTTGTTCTTCCTTCGTAAGAAAACGCTGCCAGCGCTCGTCGGAAATCAGGCCGATTTTTCTGCCGATGGGCGTCAAGCGCTCGTCGGCGTTATCCTGCCGCAAAACGAGGCGGTATTCGCTTCTCGAGGTCATCATGCGGTAGGGTTCGTCGGCGCCCTTCGTGATAAGGTCATCGACCAAAGTGCCGATATAGCTTCCGGCGCGGTCGAGAATCATCGGTTCACGGCCCTGAATCTTCAGCGCCGCGTTGATGCCCGCGACGAGTCCCTGCGCGGCCGCCTCTTCGTACCCAGAACTTCCGTTGAACTGCCCTGCCCCATAGAGGCCGGGGTAGTCCTTGAATTCGAGCGTCGCGGAAAGCTGGCGCGGGTCAATGCAGTCATATTCAATCGCGTAGGCCGTGCGCATGATTTCAACGTGCTCGAGGCCCGGAATCGTCCGGTAAAACTGAATCTGTACGTCCTCCGGAAGAGAAGTGCTCATGCCCTGCAGGTACATTTCCTCAGTGTCAAGGCCGCACGGCTCGATGAAAAGCTGATGGCGTTCCTTGTCCGCAAAGCGGATAATCTTCGTTTCAATGCTCGGGCAGTAGCGCGGGCCGATTCCCGTGATTCCTCCGGTAAACAACTGCGAGCGGTTGAGGTTATCCAAGATAATTTCCTTGGTGCGCTCATTTGTCCATGTGATATAGCAGTCTGCGCGATTGACCCCGGGTTCCAGCGTGTCGTAGGAGAACGGAACAACCGGGTCGTCACCGTGCTGTACCTCGAGACCATTAAAGTCGATGCTGGAGCGCAGAACACGCGCAGGTGTTCCGGTTTTGAACCGGCGCAACGAAATGCCAAGTTTTTTGAGTGACTCTGTCAGAAACGCCGCAGGGAACATTCCGTCGGGACCACTTTCGTAGGAAACCTCACCGACGAATATCTTTCCTTTCAGGTATGTTCCCGTTGCAAATATGACAGCCCTTGCTTCATAAACGCCGCCGAAGCGCGTGATAACCTTCCAAGTTCCGTGGTCGCCGCGCTCAATCGCGACAACTTCCGCCTGCTTCAAACTCAGATTCGGCTGAAGCTCCAGCTTATGCTTCATTATTTTGCTGTATTCCCTGCGGTCAATCTGGGCACGGAGCGAGTAAACCGCCGGGCCTTTGCCTTTATTGAGCATACGGCTCTGAATAAAGGATTGGTCCGTCGTACGGCCCATTTCTCCGCCGAGCGCGTCAATCTCTCGCACGAGGTGGCCCTTTGCGGTCCCGCCGATGGACGGGTTGCACGGGCAGTTTCCCACCGCATCCATATTGATTGTAAACACGACCGTCTTACAGCCAAGTCTCGCGGCAGCCAGAGCGGCTTCAATTCCGGCATGGCCGGCGCCGACTACCGCTACATCAATTTTTCCGGCATTATATCTGATTTCCATGTGATCTCCTTTTCCTATGCCGCGCGAATCGTCGGCCTTTCATTTCCTTCTCATATTATACTATTCGTATATACAACATAACATTTTACTATATGTGGATTTTAAAATTTGCGTTTATTTTCCGACACAGAAGTTATGGAAAACAGAATCCACAACCGCTTCTGTCGCCTGCTCGCCGGTCAGCTCGAGAAGCACGGATACCGCGGCCTCGACCGAAACCGTCACCGCGTCGAACGTCATGCCCGACTCCAGCGCAGCCTGCGCTTCTTCCACGCAGTCCAGCGCGCGGCGTGCGGTGTCCCGCTGGCGCTCCGTAAGGAGCATCCCCTCCGCGGGGTCGATGTTCGCCGTATCGAGCACTTTTGCAGTCTCCCGCTCCAAATCTTCCAGACCTTTTCCGGAGGCGGCAGAAAGTATTACAATATGATTATAATGTTGGCGAATATACTCCATGTTGATTTTTTGCGGCAAGTCGCTCTTGTTGACTACGGCGATGCACGGTGTTCCGGCAAGTGCCTCGGTCAACTTGCGGTCGGAGTCGTCCAACTCTGCGGAACTGTCGAACACCGCAAAAATAAGCTGCGCGGAACGAATTCGCTCATAGGCGCGTTCCACGCCGATTTTCTCCACCGGATCCTCGGTGGAGCGTATGCCTGCCGTGTCCGCAAGGCGAAGCGGGATTCCGCCGAGCAGAACCGTGTCCTCCACAACATCGCGGGTCGTGCCCGCGTACTGTGTAACAATGGAGCGTTCACAGCCCGCAAGCAGGTTCATGAGCGTGGATTTTCCGACGTTCGGCCGGCCCGCAATTACGGTCTCCACGCCTTCACGCATGGCTCGCCCAGCTTCAAAGCTGCGCAGAAGTTTTTCCAGCTCCTCCTTCGCCGAAGCGAGCGATGTGCGGATTTCTTCCGACGTTACCTGCGGAATATCGTCTTCGGGGTAATCGGCCCAAGCATCCAAGTGGGCGGCAAGTGTTGTCAGCGTATTCCTTACCCCGATTATTTTCTTTTCCAATGCGCCGTCGTGGCCGGCAAGCGCAGCTTTTGCGGCCTGCTGCCCTGCAGCGCCGATAATTTCCATAACCGACTCGGCCTCGGTAAGGCCCAACTTTCCGTTCAAAAAGGCGCGGCGCGTGAATTCGCCCGGGCCTGCGGGAACTGCGCCTCCTTCGAGTACTGCTTTTAGCAGACTGCGTGTCACATAGATTCCGCCGTGGCACGAAAGCTCAACCACGTTTTCGCCGGTAAAGCTCGCGGGTGCGCGGAAATTTAATGCGATGGCCTCGTCGATCTCTCCGTCTTTTCCGTAAACATGACCGTAAAGCGCGCGGTAGCCGGGCAGGTCCACAAGGCGCTTTCCGTGGGCGGAGACAAAAACTCGGTCTGCCACCTGCTGCGCTTCCGGCCCGGAAATGCGCACAATGCCGACTGCCCCCGGCGCCTGCGCCGTGGATATTGCGGCGATGGTCTGACCGGGCGGGTGATATTTCATTTCCATACTTTGTTCCTCCGTCCTGTCATGCGAATTTGCGTTTTCTCAGAAACAGGGAAAGGCGTTGCGCCTTTCCCTGCACTGTGGGCCTTTCTAAAAGGCCATATATAACTCCCCAAACTCCAAAAGATTACAACTCAGTGTGATAAATCGACTCTTTGATAGAGCGAGCCTTTCGTTTCCGATTTCACCGGACGCGGCTCGTTTTCCGCATTGTTTTCGGACTGAGCATTGACAGCCGGTTTGCTGCTGTCCTGCGGACGGCGGGATCTTCCGCGCTGCTGATTTTTGCGGCGGCCGTATTTTTTCCCTGACGGGCGGCGATGAATACGTTCGCCTTCAATCGGCCCGATGACCACATGGCGCTGAAGGTCTTCGCCCTCCGACCATGACTTTGCGCCTTCCACCGTCTGCACGGCGGTGTGAATAATACGGCGCTCATAAGGATTCATCGGCTCGAGAGAGCAGTTGCGGCCGTTGCGCAGACTCTTTTCGGCCATCTTTCTGCCGAGGGACTCGAGCGTTTCGCGGCGTTTCTCGCGGTAATTGCCGATATCGAGGGCGATGCGGTAATATCCGGTTCCGACATGATTGGCAACAAGTCCGGCGAGGTACTGGAGCGCGTCCAGTGTTTCCCCGCGGTGGCCGATGATAAATCCGACATCGTCGCCTTTAATGGTCAGCAGTGCGCCGCCTTCTTCTTTCTGAATATTAATCTCGGGATCCTGAATTCCCATGCATGAGAGCACTTTTTTCAAATAATCCGCAGCAACTTGGGCAGGGTCGTCCTCAATGTAGACACGAACCTTTGCCGGACTTCCGCCGAAAATACCGAATGTCTTTTTGGTGGGCATTTCAAGAATTTCAAATTCCGCTTCATAAGACTCCACGCCCAACTCTTTGCACGCAGCTTCTTTTGCAAGCTCTACAGTTTCGCCGATGCCGATGGCTTCTCTCATTTGCAACTTCCTCCCATCATACACGTTTTCCGTGTGCAGGAAATTTATTTACGGCGTTTCTCAACTTTTTTTGAGCCCGCCTTCTCTTTGATCGCAACATGTGGAATTGGTTTAATAGCAGCTTCTTCCTGTTCAAGCAGGGCAACTCGCCGTGCTTCCGCCTGAGCATTCAAAGCGTCCGGCCCGTACCATTTGTTCATAATGACGTTCTGTACGAAGCCGAGAGCCGAGGAAATAATCCAGTAAAAACCGACGGCTGCAGGAACGGTGCAGGCAAACCATGCGGAAACGAAAGACATGATGTACATGGTGTATTTCACGCAACCCTGCTGCTGTTGCTGCTGCACGGCGGACATCATTTTCGTGGTTATGAACTGAGAACTAAGGTACACAACAAGGCAGAGCACAGGAATAATCCACAGGTTGGAGCGGAACAGTGTTCCGAAAATATTCGCGGCGTCGCACGGCGTATCGAGCAGGTTCAAGCCAAGAAATCTAAATCCATGGTTGAACGACTCAAGCCTTGCCAACTCGTCGCCGCTGAACATTCCGAGAAATGGCTTAAGGTTGGTAAAGTTTTTGACAATTTCAATCTGTGCATACTGCGTGTTGAAGGAATTTCCGATGCCCGGAACGTGATTCAACATTGCAACTGCCTTGTTGACCGCTTCCGAAGAAAGGTGGAGTGCATTGGAAAGCGGGTTCAACACGGTATAGTACAAGCCCAACATTACAAGGAAAGGAAGAATCATCGTCAGGCAGCCGCCGGACGGGTTAACACCTTCCTTTTCATACAGCTTCTGCATTTCAATCTGCATACGCTGCTTGTCGTTCGCATATTTTTTTTGGATTTCCTTTTGCTTAACCGACAATTTGGCGGTAGCCGCCATGGAACGCTGCTGTTTAATAAAGAACGGAAACAAAAACATCTTGACGATGAGGGTGAACAGGATTATCGCGACGCCATAGTTGCCGACGAGATAATACAGCCACCACAGCAGATAGCCAAGGATGCTGCCAAAGAAATTGAAAATGTCGTTCATGCGGAAAATACTCCTCTAATTCGATCAATGCTTTGCCTTTTTTTCAGGTACAGGATCATAACCGCCCCTGCTGAACGGGTTGCAGCGTAAAAAACGGAACAGTGCCAGAAAAAATCCTTTCACTGCCCCAAACCGTTCAATCGCCTCAATGGCGTAATTTGAGCATGTTGGGTAATAAATGCAGCACGGCCTCCTTTTTAACGGGGAAAGTGCCTTTTGGTAAAATCGAATAGCCGCAATCATTAATTTCTTCATAGTCTCTTACAGAAAAACGCCAGCGTTTGTCAGCTGCTGCTCCATAGCGCGCTGAACTTCGCTGCTTTTCACAAACGGTGTTTTCGCCCTAGCGACGAAAATTAGGTCATACCCGGGTTTGATTTCTTTGTTCAGGGTACGGAACGCTTCGCGGATCACTCGGCGGGAACGGTTCCGTTGCACCGCATTGCCGATTTTTTTCCCGGTTGTAATTCCTACGCGCACCACGCCAAGCCGGTTTTTTATCACATAAGTAACCAGCACCGGCCCAACAAAATATTTTCCATGGGCATAGGCACGCTGAAATGCTCTGTTGTCTTTTATACTCTCAATCTTTGTCATTCGCTGTCAGGTTGTTCAGTTATGGGAAAATCACCGAAAAAGGCCGCCTCAGCCGAAGCCGGCAGCTCATTTTCGGTATCCCGTTTCAACCGCAATGAGCACGCCCATAAATTAATAGGACAGGCGTGCCCTTCCCTTTGCCCTACGGCGTGCAAGCACCTTGCGGCCGTTCGCGGTAGCCATACGCTTTCTGAAGCCATGTTCTTTTTTGCGGTGCAGCTTCTTCGGCTGAAAAGTTCTGAACATAAAAACCCTCCTTTCGGGTAATTCGGCCTGCGCTTCGGCTTCTTCCATTCCGGACTATGCCGGCAAAATTTCCGCGGCGATTTTCGCGGAAAGCGCAGCCTCCCCGGGACCTGTCCGCTTATACGTCTTACCCGAGGCCCTATAGAGTTTACTATATCACATCTTTCCTCGGTTGAAAAGACTTTTTCTTTCGATAAACTCCATTTCCTGCCTTTTCCACAGTTTTAAAGCTTTTCTAAAACCCTCGAGAAGAAATTTTGCAGAAAAGTGCTGTTTCTTTGCAAACAATTATGGTAATATTGTATCTGGAAAAATATCTCTAAATACCGGAAAATAAAATTTCTTTGAAAAGTTTCCCTCCACAGGGCAACTTTTTGGTTTTTGTGCTGTTAGACGGAGGCTGTTCTTGTGCAAAAGACGGAGGCTGTTCTTGTGCAAAATTGAAATAAATGGAAAAATACGTTTTCTTTGCTTTTTTTGCGGAAAACAGCATCAATTTGTGCTATGATTATAAATGGGTTTTTGTGCTTTCATGAAACATTGTGCCGAAAACGGCCAGTGGGTGGCACAGGAAGATAAAAAATGCTCCGAGGGAAAATGAGGTTTGAGATCAGTTATGGAATCGTTTACGGAAGTTTGGAACCTTGTCTGCGACTACTGCAAAAGTAGAATCACGGAAATTGCGTTTTCAACCTGGATTGGCAGGATTGAACCGCTGACACTGGACTTTTCCAACGGCACTGCCGTCCTGCAGGTCCCGAATGAGCTGCACCGGCAGACGGTTTTACATTATTATAAGGATCTTCTCGAAGAAGCATTCCGTCAGGTGTTCAGCCAAGAGATTCAGATTCGGCTGATTACCCCGGAAGAGGCAAAGCCTGAGGCGAAACGGGAAGATGAGGCCGCGGCAAGCGAAAACTATGAATTTACGTTTGACACGTTCATCGTCGGGCCGTCCAATAAATTTGCGCACGCCGCTTCCATGGCCGTCGCCAGCAAACCGGCTTCCCTCTACAACCCGCTTTTCATTTACGGGAACTCCGGCCTCGGCAAGACACACCTTCTCTACGCCATCCGCAGCGAAATCAACCGCACTCACCCGGACATGAATATCATCTACATTAAGGGCGACGAATTTACAAACGAGTTGATTGAAGCAATCCGCCGAGGCACAACGGGAGATTTTCATAACCGGTACCGCCGCGCCGACGTTCTGCTCGTGGACGATATTCAGTTCATCGCGGGCAAGGATTCGACGCAGGAGGAATTCTTCCATACCTTCAACACGCTCTACGAGGCAAAAAAACAGATTGTGCTCACATCCGACCGTCCGCCGAAGGATATTCAGACTTTGGAGGAGCGTCTTCTCACTCGCTTTGAGTGGGGCCTGACCGCGGATATTCAGCCGCCGGATTTCGAGACCCGAATCGCAATCATCAAGCGCAAAGCGGAGCTTCTGAAAATTGACCTTCCGGACGGCGTCATCGAATACATAGCGAACCGGCTGAAGAACAACATCCGCCAGCTGGAGGGCGCCGTGAAGAAAATGAAGGCATTCCACCTCCTCAACGGCGATCCATACAATATCCAGACCGCGCAGGCGGCAATCAGCGACATCATCAACAACGACCAGCCTACACCGGTAACCGTCGAGAAAATCATCGACGAAGTCGCACGTACGTTCGGCACCACGGCCGAGGAGATCCGTTCCTCGCGCCGTTCGGCGAACATTTCCAACGCAAGACAGGTCGCTATGTATGTCGTGCGTGAAATTACGGACATGTCTATGGAGAGCATTGGGCAGGAATTCGGCGGCCGCGACCACTCGACCGTCGTCTATGCGCTCCAGCAGATTGACGAAAAGACAGCACGCGACCCGAAGATTAAGGCTACCGTGAACGATATTATTAAGAATATCCGCGACCGGTAGCGTCTCTCAAAAAAATTATACAGACAGGAATTTTTCGATTTCCTGCGCCTTTTTGTACGTAAAAAGTTTTCCACATTTTTTCGGGAAAAGAATTCAACATCTCACAAACCGGTTGAAAACCTGAAATTCTTCTCAGAGAAATTTTTCACAAGTTTTCAACTTTCCCCACAAAGTTTTCAACAGAGAGTTGAATTCTTGGTTTTGCTTTCATTTTTCAACATTCCTACAACAACGCATTTCTGAAAATTTATACAGTGAATTGTCTGATGAATTCTGGGGTTGCCAATATTTTCAACTTTTTCATGCACACTACTCCTAATGCTGAAAAAATACTTTCAGACTTTACTTTTACAGGAAGCAGGCGGTTACAATATGCAGTTTTCTTGCGACAGGCAAAAATTGAATGAGGCGGTGTTGAATGTTCAGCGCGTCGTCTCCTCGAAATCTTCCATTCCGGCGCTCGAAGGAATCCTTCTTACTGCGAGAGGCGAAACCGTAAAACTCTGCGGCTTCGACCTTGAGATCGGGATGACCACCGAGATTGCTGCGAACGTAAAGGAACCGGGCAGCATCGTCATGGGTGCAAAGCTGTTTGGGGACATCGTGCGCAGGCTGCCGGGCGACACCGTGAACTTTTCTTGCGACGAAAAATATGTAACGCAGATTGAAAGCGGCGAAGCAAAGTTCTCGGTGACCGGAATTCCGGCAGAAGAATACCCGGAGCTGCCACACATCACCGGAGAAAAAACCGTGAAAGTCCCTTCCTCCACTTTAAAGGGAATGATTCGCCAAACGCTGTTTGCCGTAGCGGAAAGCGACGCAAAACCGATTTACACCGGAACGCTGTTTGAAATGGAAGAAGGGAAAATCCGTCTCATTTCCGTCGACGGCTACCGGCTGGCCATCCGGGAAGAGCCGATTTCCTGCGGAGAAAAGAACAACTTCGTGGTTCCGGGCAAGACCCTGAGCGAAGTTATGAAGCTTCTGGGCGACAACGACGACCCGGTGGAGCTTCAAATCGGCATGAGGCATATTTTGTTCCGCATCGGCGATTACACCGTGATTTCCAGATTGCTGGAAGGCGAGTTTCTCGACTGGCGCGCGGCGCTTCCGAAAACAAGCGCAACGGAAATTCAGGTTTCCGTTTCCGATTTCATCGCCAGCTTGGAACGCGTCTCCCTCCTGATTACCGAACGGCTCCGCAGCCCTGTGCGCTGCCTGTTCTCGGAAGGGTGCATCCGCCTTTCGTGCTCAACAGCAATCGGCCGCGCAAACGACCGGCTTGCCGCTAAGATTTCCGGCGATGAGGTGGAAATGGGCTTTAACAGCCGCTACCTGCTCGACGCACTGCGCAATACGGAATGCGATGAAGTAAAAATCAAACTGAACGGCGCTCTCAGCCCGCTGACGATGACACCGGTTTCGGGAAATTCGTTCCTGTTCCTTGTCCTCCCCGTGCGGCTTAAGAGTGGAGGAGATTAAAACATGGAATCCATAAAAATTACATTCGAGGGCGATTTTATCCGGCTGGACAGCCTTCTCAAGCTCGGCGGAGCCTTTGAAACCGGCGGCCAGGCAAAACAGGCGATTCAAAGCGGCCAAGTGAAGGTCAACGGCGCCGTGTGCTATATGCGCGGCAAAAAGCTCCGCGCAGGAGACCGTGCCGAATTTAATGGAAAAATCTACGAGGCGGCCAAAGCGTGAAGATTCAGCGATTTGCTTGGCGGGACTTCCGCAACCTCCCCTCCGGCGAAATCGTTCCGGGGCCGGAGGAAAACGTCATCTACGGAAGCAACGCGCAGGGAAAGACCAACCTTCTCGAGGGAATGTGGCTGTTTACGGGCGAGCGCTCCTTTCGGGGTGCCAAGGACCCGGAGCTTGTGCGCAGCGGTTGCGAAAGCGCCGAAATTCGGCTCGACTTTTTTGCCGACGGCCGCGACCAAACGGCGAAAATCAGCATAATCGGCGGAAGGCGCTCCGCGGAACTGAACGGCGTCAAAAAACGCTCCTGCTCCGCGCTCATCGGCGAATTCCGCGCTGCTGTTTTTTCGCCGGAGCATCTTTCGCTGCTTTCGGGCGGCCCGGCGGGAAGGCGTGCCTTCACCGACGCGGCTCTCTGCCAGATTCGGCCCGCCTATGCCGCCGTTTTTGCGGAATACAATCGGAGCCTTTCCCAAAGAAACGCTTTGCTCAAAGATATTCCGAAATGCGCGGATCTTCTCGATACGCTCGACGTCTGGGACGAAAGGCTTGTTCAGCTCGGCGAGAAAATCATGCGCGGAAGGGCGGCATACCTCGAACAGCTTTCTCCGCGGGCTGCCGCTTTTTATAGCGGAATGTGCGGCGGGCGCGAAACGCTCTCGCTCCGTTATGAAAGGAGCGCGCCCGATTTTGCGGAAGCACTGCGTAGGGAAAGAAAAAATGACATCTTCACCGGGCACACGGGCGTTGGGCCCCACCGCGACGATGTGCTCGTGGAAATATCGGGCATGGATGCCCGCGCCTACGGCTCGCAAGGGCAGAAGCGCTCGGCGGTCATCGCCATGAAGCTGGCCGAAGCCGAATTGCTTGAAAAGACGACCGGCGAAACTCCCGTCATCTTTCTTGACGACGTATTGAGCGAGCTGGACGCCGAGCGGCGGTATTACCTGCTGAACCGGCTGAAAAAATTCCAGGTGTTCATTACCTGCTGCGAGCCGGACGCGGTGAACGCCGAATGTTGCGGAAAAATGTTCCGCGTGGAGAACGGCGTTCCGAAAGAAATGACGGCCGGAACTTGACCATCGGGAGGAAAAGTATGTTTCTTCATCTCGGCCAGGATATTGTCATCCGCATGAAAGACGTCATCGGGATTTTCGACCTCGAGACGTCCACAATTTCCAATACCACACGCGATTACCTTGCGGCGGCGCAGAAGGCCGGGCAGGTCGTCAGCATTTCCGACGAGATGCCGAAGTCTTTTATCCTCTGCCAAGACAGCAAGGGAAAAATCATTGTTTATACATCCCAAATCTCAACCGCAACGCTACTGAAGAGAACCGGGTTTACCGACGAGATTTCAAATCTGTAAAGGAGGAGCCATGAAAGGAAAGAAAAAAACCGCTTGCCCCTACTGCGGGGAAACGCTGAACTATGCAAAATCCTGGACGCTTCGGCGCCGCGGCGAATATATCTGCCCAAAATGCGGAGGGCTCTCGAATGTGCATCTGGACAGGAGCCTTTATACCCTAGGTCTCACCGTAATTCTTGTGAGCCTTGTCATCTTCATTTTCGGCTTGATTTTTGACTCTTCGTTTGCGCCGTTTACGCTTGGAGCTGTTTTTTTGCTATTTCTTGCGTTTTTCCTGGTTTCTCCACTTTTTGTGAGACTTCGCAAGCCGGCACCGCCGAGGCCGCAGCAAAGAAAAAAGCCTCAGGAGCCGCCGCGTTACGGCAGAACGCTATGATTTCACCGACATGTCCTTACTGCAAGGCCCGGTTTCTTTACCCGGAACTGAAGCAGCGCGGGAAAAAACATACCGGCGTATGCCCTCACTGCGGGAAGCCTTACCGGATATCCCGTCTGGCACGCGTGGTTTATATTCTCGGTGCGCTGGCTATACTGTTCCTCATCAACTACGGCCTGCTGTTTATTTCCGACATGAACCTGCCGTTCATGCTGGCAGTTACGGTGCTTGGCGTGACGGCTTTTTACTTGCTCTTTCCGTTTTCCGTGCGTTTTCGGAAGGCGGAGCCGGACAAGCCGCAGGCAAAGAAAGAGAAAAAACCTGCAAAAAACGGCCATTTGAAAAAATGAATGCATCATTGTAAAATAAAAAGATAACGGAAGAGATTTTAAGAAAGATAACAGCTTACAGTAGAAGAAAAAAGCTGCTGTGGGCGGATACGGCTGGAAACGCTCGGCAAAGCCGACGCGGATACCGTACATGGAGGGTTGAATTTTGGAATTCAGCAAAGTAACTCAGGCGGGCGAAGCTTACGACGAAAGTGAAATTCAGGTTCTGGAAGGACTCGAAGCAGTTCGGAAAAGGCCTGGAATGTATATTGGGACAACAGGGCCTCGCGGTCTGCATCACTTAGTGTATGAAATTGTTGACAACGGAATCGACGAGGCGCTTGCCGGGTACTGTAAAAACATTGATGTTAAGATTCTGCCCGACAACGTTATCAGCGTAACGGATGATGGGCGCGGAATCCCGGTTGGTATTCACCATCAAGTGGGAATTCCGACGGTTACCGTCGTGTTCACGATTCTTCACGCAGGCGGAAAGTTCGGCGGAGGCGGATATAAAGTCTCCGGCGGTCTGCACGGCGTGGGCGCTTCCGTTGTAAACGCGCTTTCGGAATGGCTCGAAGTGGAAGTTTGCAAAGACGGAAGAATCTATTTTCAGCGCTTTGAGCGCGGCAAGGCCGTAACGGATTTGCAGGACCGCGGACCGACCGACCGCACCGGAACCACCGTTCGCTTCAAGGCTGACCCCGAAATTTTCAAAGAAACCACAGAATACGATTACGAGACGCTGCAGGTGCGTCTGCGCGAGCAGGCTTTTCTTAACGCCGGCTTGCATATTTCGCTGAGCGATGAACGCAACCCCGAGGAACCGCGCTCAGACAGTTTCCTGTATACGGGTGGCATCAAGAGTTTTGTAGAATATATTCACAAGAAAAAGGCTCTTGAGGTCATTCACCCGGACATCATCTATTTTTCGGCCGTTGCGCCAGACGATTCCGCAACCGCGGAAATCGCCATGCAGTATAACGACAGCTACAACGAGCTGATGCTGTCGTTTGCAAACAACATTCCTACGACGGACGGCGGCACGCATGAAGAAGGGTTCAAGCGCGCGCTCACCCGCGTGATGAATGACTACGGCAGAAGATTCAATATTCTGAAAGATAATGACAAAAACCTGAGCGGCGAAGATTTTCGCGAAGGTCTTACCGTCATTATCAGCGTCAAGCTGAAGGAGGCCCAGTTTGAAGGCCAGACGAAGGCTCGCCTCGGCAACACTGAAATCGGAACCCTCGTCAACAACATGGTGAGCGAGAAGCTCGCGACTTACCTTGAGGAAAATCCGTCCACGGCACGCGCGATTTTCGACAAGGCCTTGGCGGCATCCCGCGCACGCGAAGCGGCGCGCAAAGCGCGCGAAATGGTTCGCCGCAAATCGGCGCTGGAGGAGGCATCCCTCCCCGGCAAGCTGGCGGACTGCCAGAGCCGCAACGCGGAAGAAACCGAAATCTATATCGTCGAGGGCGACTCGGCAGGCGGCTCCGCAAAGGGCGGACGCGACAGGCGCTACCAAGCCATCCTGCCGCTTTGGGGCAAGATGCTGAACGTCGAAAAGGCCAGACTCGACAAAGTTTACGGAAACGAGAAGCTCCAGCCGATTGTTACGGCGCTCGGCTGCGGCGTCGGCGAGGACTTCGACATCACCAAGCTCCGCTACGGCAAAATCATCATCATGGCGGATGCCGACGTCGACGGTTCACACATCCGCACGCTGCTGCTGACGTTCTTCTACCGGTTTATGAGGCCGCTTGTAGAACAAGGCCATATTTACCTCGCACAGCCGCCTTTGTTCCGGCTGACGAAGAATAAAAAGCATTACTACGCTTACTCCGACAAAGAGCGCGACCAGCTGATGGCGCAACTCCAGAGCGGATATGAAATTCAGCGCTACAAGGGCCTTGGTGAAATGGACCCCGAACAGCTTTGGGAAACCACCATGGACCCGGCGCGCAGAATTATGCGCCGTGTGGAGGTTGAAGATGCCGAAGCCGCCGACGAGGCGTTCACGATTCTAATGGGCGATAAGGTCGAGCCGCGCCGTGAGTTTATTGAAAAGAATGCTAAGTTCGTAGAAAACCTCGACGTGTAAAAAGCGTACCGCCGCTGAAATACTCCAAACAAAAACCTGATTTTCTTGCACTGCACCAGAGTCTCCTAACAAGAATAACTTCTAGCCAACGTCCATGAAAACCTGCAAACCATTTGGCTGTTGATTCGCTTTGGAACGTCCATGAAGCAACCTGAAAAAGGAGAAATTTTATGTTTACAGTTTTCACGGAACGGGAATCGAAAGTGCGACCCTCTGGAAAAGATTCCACGCCGGCCGCAGACGGAGACCCCGGGCGAAGTACGGCGGAAAAGATCCCGCCGCAGGAAGCGAAACTTGTTTCCGACTGCACGAAAAATTTTGAAAAACCGCAGACCGGAATTTCGCTGGTCTGTGACCTCACGGATCAAGAAATCCGCGAAAATATCCGCAAAACCGGATTTCTACGCACGACGGATTTTCTGGATTATCTGATGGCGGCAATTGTTGTACTCTATACTGTCGTCACTTTTCGGCAGATTATCGCGTATGATACACCGAAAAACTGGATTATTCTGGTTTGCCTGAGCCTGATAACTGTCTCATTTCTTGCTATGCCGTATTCAAATTTGAATCACGAGAAGAAAAAGTACCAAGAAAGCGGAATGGGCAAAGTAACAATTTACCCGGACCGCATCGAGCTGCCGGAAACCGGCAGCCAACTTCCCCTCGACGGAACGGCAGAGCTGCTCCGCACGGAGAAGGCGTTTACACTGGTTTATCCGTTTGAAAAGGAAGCACTTACCCGCACGCTGCGGTGCGTGATTATTCCGTTCCGGTGCGTGCAGGATGAGTTTCTCCCCTATGTTGAGGCAATGCTCACCGCGGGGACGCGGCCGAAAAAGTAAACGGAGGGAAACAGATGCCCAAAAAAATCGAGGAACCGGTTACCGTGCAGCAAACGCTCACGGCGCGGGATTTTGCCGAGGCCTTTCAGGCAGCGTTGTTTTTCTCGGCACCCATGAGGCGGCGCTCGGTGCGCATGCTGATGTGCATTACGGCGGGCGGGATCGCCGCGTCGTTTCTTCCGCTCAGCTGGGCAAGAGTTTCCGTTCGCGCAACCTTGATTGCGGTGTCCGTTCTCTGCCTTGCGGCAGGGATTGTCATTTGGTTGTTCCAGCCTGTCTGGCAGAGAAACCGGGCAGAAAATTGGTTTCGCTGCTGCCCTTTGGCAGCCCTCCCCGCCAAAATCACGCTTTCGCGGCGCAGCGCGGAGATTGTGACCGAATGTGAGCACATGGTCGAATACTGGACGGATTTTTCCCTCTGCGTGGAAACAGACCGCCTGATTTGCGCAGCCGGAGGCCGCCAAAGATTTCTTCTTGTGCTGAAAAAGGAGGGGCTTCCCTCAGAACAGGCCGAGGAGCTTTCGGGCCTGATGCGCTATGCGTTCGACGGCCGATGGTACCGGATGCCGTCCAGAAAAGGAGGAAGCTGAATGGAGCCGGTTGAGCTCAATTTTGCTGTCACCTGTGAAGACTACATGAACGGCGCCGCCGCGCGGCTGAAAATGCAGGCAGAGGGAAACTACCGCTTGGTAAACAAGCTTGTCGGCGCGGCATTATTCGTCATCGGCGTGGTGTTGTTTGTTCTTCACTATGCAACCGGCCGCCCGTTTCAGTGGCTTGCCGGGGTTTGCACCGTTTTGGGCGCGTTCCTCCTGTTCGTGAGTTATCCGTTTCAGGAGGCAGTCGTAAGGCGGATGGCCGCTGTGCAGTTTCAAAAAGGACTGTGCGGCGTGGCCGCGCAGCAGGTTGTTTTTCGAGAAGATTGCGTAGAGTTCCACGGCGAACGCTACGAAGCCAAAATTCCTTATGAGATGTTTTTCTCGGCTTACGCCGACGAGACGTCGGTGCTGCTTTGCACCGCACCCGACGAAAGCCGTTTGATACCAAAACGAACAATGAGTCCGGAAGAGCAGGAGCGCGTGGAGCATCTGCTTGCCGCCAGACTGAACCGGAAATTTAAGCAGGAAGGTGCCCGCTAATGGATGAAATAGAAAACGAACGAATTATAAACGTAGACCTTGAAAAAGAAATCAAGAAGGCGTTTCTGGATTATTCGATGTCGGTTATCGTTTCGCGTGCCCTGCCGGACGTGCGCGACGGTCTGAAACCGGTTCATAGACGCATTCTTTACACGATGTACGAAAACGGCCTGTCGCCGGACAAAGCTTACCGCAAGTGCGCCGATACCGTCGGTTCCGTGCTCGGACGTTACCATCCGCACGGCGACGCTTCCGTTTATGACGCACTCGTCCGCCTTGCGCAGGATTTCTCGATGCGTTACATGCTGGTAGACGGTCACGGAAACTTCGGTTCTATCGACGGTGACCCGCCGGCTGCTTACCGTTACACGGAAGCTCGCATGAGCAAAATCGCCGTGGAGATGCTGCAGGACATCGACAAAGATACCGTCGATTTCCAGCCGAACTACGACGACCGTCTAAAAGAGCCTGTGGTTCTGCCGAGCCATTTCCCGAACCTTCTCGTCAACGGCTCCACCGGCATCGCCGTCGGCATGGCGACAAACATTCCGCCGCACAACATGGGCGAAGTTATCGACGGCGTCTGCATGCTCATCGACAATCCGGACGCGACGCTCGACGACCTGATGCAGTGCATTAAGGGGCCGGATTTCCCGACGGGCGGCATCATCATGGGCCGCAGCGGAATCCGCGCCGCCTACGCAACGGGCCGCGGCCGCATCATCGTGCGCGCCCGTGCCGAAATTGAAGAAGAAAAGAACGGCCGTTTCCAGATTGTTGTGACGGAGCTGCCGTATCAGGTCAACAAGGCAAGGCTGATTGAAAGCATTGCCGACCTCGTGAAGGAAAAACGTATTGATGGTATCACCAACATAGAGGACCACTCCGACCGGGAAGGCATGCGCATCGTGATTTCCGTAAGGCGCGACGCCTCCCCGCAGATTGTGCTGAACCACCTGTTTACTTATACCCAGATGCAATCAACGTTCGGCGTGATTATGCTTGCCATTGTGAACGGCGAGCCGAAAACGCTCACGCTGAAACAGATTCTCCAAGAATACATCAAGTTCCAGGAAGAAGTGGTACGCCGTCGCACTGCCTTTGAACTGAAAAAAGCGCAGGAGCGTGCCCATATTCTCGAGGGCCTCAAAGTTGCCGTCGACAACATCGACGAAGTCGTGCACATCATCCGCGCGTCGAAATCCGTTGCGGAAGCCCGCCAGAACTTAGCCGCCCGCTTCGCCCTCGACGACGTGCAGACAAAGGCCATTGTGGAGATGCCTCTCGGCCGTCTGACCGGACTCGAAAGAGACAAGCTCGAAAAAGAACTTGCCGATCTGCGCGAAAAGATTCGCGACTACGAAGATATTCTCGCACACGAAGCCCGCGTGCTTGCCATCGTGAAGACGGAAGCGCTCGCGGTCAAAGAAAAATTCAACGATCCGCGCCGCACCAGCATAGAGGCGGTCAGCGGTGAAATGGATATTGAAGACCTGATTCCGGACGAAGAGTGCATGCTCACCCTGACGGAATTCGGCTATATCAAACGCCAGAATCTTGACACTTACCGCACGCAGCGCCGCGGCGGACGTGGCGTGAGCGGCATGACCCGCCGTGAGGAGGACGTGGCTTCCGAGATGTTCGTCATCGGAACGCACGACTACGTGATGTTCTTCACGGACCGCGGCCGCGCCTACCGCCTAAAATGCTACGAGGTTCCGGAAGGCACCCGCACCAGCAAGGGCATGAACATCGCAAACCTTTTGCCCATTGCGCAGGACGAAAAGGTAACGTCGATGATTCGCGTGCGCGAATTTGACAACGAGAGCTACCTTGTGATGGTGACGAAAAACGGCGTCATCAAGAGAACGCCGCTTTCCGCATTCAGCAATGTTCGCAAAAACGGCATCAATGCCGTCACCCTCGACGAAGGCGACGAGCTTTCTTGGGTACGCCTCACAAGCGGCGACGATGAACTGCTTGTGGCGACGAATCTGGGCTACGCCATTCGCTTCAAAGAAAGCGACGTCCGTCCCATGGGCCGCACGGCTCACGGCGTGAAAGCCATTAGCCTCCGAGAGAACGACAAGGTTGTTGGCATGAGCGTTCTGCGCCCGGGCGCGTTTGTGCTCACGGTTTCCGAGACCGGCTTCGGCCGCCTCTCGCCGATTGACGACTACCGCCTCCAGAAGCGCGGCGGCATGGGAATCCTCAACTACCGCGTGGAACCATACGGAAACGTCGCGGCCATTCAGGTCATTGACCCCGATGACGACCTCATTCTCATTTCCTCCAACGGCGTCATCATCCGCATCCATGCCGACAGCATCCGCGTCTGCTCACGTCCGGCTAAGGGCGTTCTGCTCATGCGTGTCGGCGAAGGAAACCGTGTGGTAACGGTCGCCCGCACCACACGCAGCGACGAGGAAGAAACCGCTCAGCCCGAAGACGACGGAAGCGCCGAGGAAGGAGGCGCAACCGAAGAAGAAATCCAGCAGGAAGCGCAAGAACCCGAAATGATTTCCGAAGATGAAAATACACAGGAATAAAGGGAGTATCAGTCATGAAAAAGGCCGTTCAAGTTGTCGGAGCAGCACTCTGCGCAGCACTTCTGCTGGCAGGCTGCTCGAATGTAACGCTTCCCACCGTAGCTGGAGATTCCACTTCTTCGCAGACCTCCTCTGAGAAGAAAACGGTTGTGAGCCAGTCGCCCTCTTCCGCCGCCGATTCCAAAGCGGCCGCTTCTTCTCAGGCCGAGGTTTCCTCGGAAAATGCAAACGACCGCGGGAGCGGAGACGAGGGTCCGGTTAATACTATAAGTACAGACAGCGAAGCGTTCAACAAAAAGTTTAAGAATAACCCGATTGATGAACGCTATGCCTCGGAGATGTCTACGCTCATAACAACGACGGACATTGTTGAGCTTACGGGCAAGTTTACCAGCCTCTGGAACAAGGAAATCACCCACGCGATGGAGGAGCTGAAAGCGAAGCTCGAAACCACTGATGCGGAAAAATGGAGTAAAATCCAGGCCGACCAGAAAAAGTGGGAAGACGGAAAAGCAGCCGCAATCGAGGAAATCGGCAAAAGTGTACAGACTGGCGGAAGCGTGGCACGGGTGACAACCGCCACAAAAGTGATGGAGTATTACCGTGCGCGTGCCGCTGCGCTTTACCGGATTCTCTACGATTATGAGCCCGATTTCACGTACGCATATACTAAGTAAAAGCGGAAATCAACAAAAGCACACAGGTTTTCAACAACAGGTAATTACTTATTAGAAAATTGGAAAACATAGGCTGCATGCGGCTTTTCGGGCAAAATAGCAGGAACGGAAAACTGAGTTTTCAACTGTTTTTGAAAAACTTGTGGAAAAGATTTCGGCCGGAAAGGGGAACCTCAGATTCCATGAAATTGACCGAGAAAACACTGGAGCAGAATTACATTTACCGAGGCAAAATTCTCGATTTCCACGTTGACCGCGCAGAACTTGAAAACGGGCGTGTCGTAACACGCGAATGTGTCGACCACCATGGCGGCGTCTGCGTGGCGGCGCTGACCGACAACAACGAGCTTTTCTTTGTGCGGCAGTACCGTTACCCGTATCATGAGGTTGTGCTGGAGCTTCCGGCGGGAAAACTGGAAAAGGACGAGGACCCGCTGGAGGCCGGCAAACGGGAACTTCGCGAGGAGACGGGCGTTACCGGAAAAAATTACGTCGACCTCGGCAAGCTCTATCCCTCCCCCGGCTACACGAATGAGATTATTTTCCTCTACGCCTGCCGTGTGGAAAGCCGGGGCAGCGATGACCTCGACGAGGGAGAATTCCTCGAGGTGGAGAAAATCCCGCTGAGCAAGGCTGTGGAGATGGTCATGAACGGCGAGATTTGCGACTCCAAAACGCAGGTCTTGATTTTGAAGCTGAATACGTTGATTTCCGAAGGCAAGTTTCATTAAGAAAAAAGCCGTACCGCGTAATTTGCGGTACGGCTTTTACAATTTTCGGGAAAATCAGTCGTCGTTGAGTTTGTTCATCACGAGGCCGGTAATCAGCTTCGGGTAAAAATATGTGGATTTCTGTGGCATCTTTTCGCCCGCGGCGGCGACGTCGCGGATCTCGGTGACGCGGGTCGGGTTGAGAAGGAACGCGCACTGGCTTTCCCCGCTTTGTACCGAAGCCAGCGCCTCCTGCAGAGAACGGGTGTAAGTCAGGTTGACCTGCTTTGCCATGTTCTCTTTGTCAATGCCGAGGTACTTTTCAAGAATCAGGTTGTGCAGGACGGAAACGTCAAGACCGCGGTATGCTTCGCTTTTATCCGGAAGAACGGAACGCATCACGCCGATGTCCTTCAGCACGAGCAGGGTCCAGTTCTCCCCGCCATCGTAGAACGCGAATGCTTTTTTGCCTTGCAGATATTTTTCGTTCAGCACACGCTCAATGGTATCCGTGCCCTGCTGCGGAATGACCTCAAATTCGTCGGCGCAGGCGGCAAGCAGCTTTTCGGCGTTGAAACCGGAAAGGCCGCGCACCAGGCGGTGCGTCGGGAATACCACGAGGCCGTCGTTCTCCATATCCACGAGCATCATCATCACATAATCCTCGCCGCCCTTGGCGATGCCGTGCTCACGGCAATAGTTGCGGTAGTTCAGCGCGGTCTCGTAGCGGTGATGGCCGTCCGCGATATAAAGCTTGCGGTTTTCAAAGTCGGCGCAGATTGCCTTGATGGCTTCCTTGTCGTTGACGAGCCACATGCGGTGCGTGACGGCACCGTCCGAAAACTCATAGCGCGGCTTGCCGGAAGAAAGCGCGTCAAGCCTTGCGCCGGTGATATGCGCTTCGTCCATGTAGAGGGAGTAAATCTGGCTGAAGTTGCATCCGGTTGCCTGCATCAGACGGAAACGGTCTTCCTTTGCTTTGGAAAGCGTCTCCTCGTGCGGCAGCACAATACCCTTTGAGAATTCCTCGAGCTTCACAAGGCAGATGAAGCCCTTTACTTTTTTGCGGACGCCGTAGGCCTCAAATTCCTCTTCGTAAATGTAGAAGCCGGGGTCTGTGTCGCGACGAAGCGTTCCGTCCGCGAGCCAAGTTTTCAAAGTCTTTCTTGCTTCCGTGTAAGGATCCTCGCCCTTCGGCAGCTCAAGCCGGATGACGTTGCGGGGGTTCTTGTTCAGAAATGCAACGCGCTCTTCCTCGCTGATGATGTCGTAAGGGGGGCAGGTGAGTTCTTCGATTTTTCCCGCTTGTGCCGTATAGCGCAAAGCGCGGAAGGGTTTGATTTCTGCCATGTTATTCCACCGTTTCTCCGCACGTTTTTTCGCGCACCGGCAGCCCCGTGCGGAAGGCTGCGGCATCTTTGGCCGCACTTTTGCGGCTCACCGTGATAAAATCATTATACCGCGAATGGAACTTTCGGGCAACCGCGGGTTCTCCATAACCTGAAGGAAAATCTTGATGTGCATTTCTTCGCCAAGTTACAGGAAAGGGTTTTTTCTCCGAAAAGTTTGTGCTATAATAATAAAACTCTCAGCAATCGTTCAAGAAATGTTTACACTTTTGCTTTCACGGATTGCTAGAATAGAAAGGTAATGTTAGCTAATATGCTCAGGAGGGATGATTCCATGATTGAGGTGAAAAACCTCTCGAAACGTTACGGTGAAAACGTGGCGCTAAACCATGTCAGCTTCACCGTAGGCGAAAACACCGTGGTAGGTTTCCTAGGGCCGAACGGCGCAGGAAAATCCACCACAATGAACATCATAACGGGGTACATTTCCGCAAGTGAAGGGTCTGTCACAATCGGCGGCTACAACACGCTTGACAATCCGAACGAAGCGAAGAGACTCGTTGGCTACATGCCGGAAATTCCTCCCCTCTACCTCGACATGACGGTCAAAGAGTTTCTGAACTATCAGTATGAACTGAAAAAGGTTACCCTGCCGCGCGAAAAGCATATCAAAGAAATCTGCGCGCTTGTTCGCATCAGCGATGTTTACAACAGACTTATCGGTAACCTGTCAAAAGGCTATCGCCAGCGTGTCGGCCTAGCCCAGGCACTGATCGGCAACCCTCCTGTGCTGATTCTGGACGAGCCCACCGTTGGTCTTGACCCGAAACAGATTATTGAGGTGCGCAACCTCATCAAAAACCTCGGCAAAAACCACACCGTTATTCTTAGTTCGCACATCCTGCCGGAAGTGCAGGCCGTGGCGGACCGTATCATCATCATTAACCGCGGCAAGATTGTTGCGGACGGAACACCGTATGAGCTTGAGCACGGAAGCCAGGGCAAAGAGCAGAAGCTCAACGTGCGGATGGAAGGAACTCCTTCGGAGGTTATGCAGGCGATTCGCTCCATTCGCGGTGTCCTCGCTGTGCGTGATTTCGGGGAGAAAGAACCCGGTGTTCACGAATATGAAATTGACGGACGTGCGTCGGCTGACCTACGCCGTCCGCTCTTCGGCATTGCCGCAAAGCGTAACTGGCCGATTCTCTCCATGGAAAGCAGCGAGCTTTCTCTTGAGGACGTCTTCCTGCGCCTGACAGGTTCCACTTACCTGAGCGACAACGCCGACCGCAATTTCGGAAGGGACGGCGATAAGAGATGATTGCTATTGCGAAAAAAGAGTTGAGAGGTTATTTCTTCGCACCGATTGGCTACGTTTTTCTGGGAATAATGCTCCTGATTTTCGGTTTCTTCTATGAGCAGGTGCTCGGGATGCAGTCTTCCGGCTATATCCCCATGGTTTACAGCACAGCATTTACATGGATGATGCTGATTCTTCTGCCGCTGATTACCATGCGCACATTCAGTGAAGAGATTCGCAACAAAACGGACCAGGGGCTTCTGACCGCACCGGTGGGCGTTTTCTCCATCGTGTTCGGAAAATTCCTCGCGGCGTTCCTGATGTTCACCATCGGCATTTTGGCAAGCTTGATTCCTGCCGTCGTTATCAGTTTCATCGGTTCGCCGGACTGGCCTCGTATTCTGTGCACTATCTTGGGCGCACTCCTCTGCGGCGCTGCGTTTATTGCAATCGGCAACTTTATTTCTTCGCTGACGCAAAGCCAGGTGGTTTCGGCAATTGCCACCTTCGGTATTTCCCTGGTGCTGCTTCTTGTGGGCGACCTTTCCACAACGGTGAACAACGATGTACTCGCAAAGATTCTAAACTGGATTTCGTTCAATGCTCGCTTTCAGCCGTTCACCAACGGTATCTTTAACGTAACGAGCATGATCTTCTTTTTGAGCGTGGCTGCGGTCTTCCTTTTCTTGACCGCCCGCAAGCTCGAAAGCAAGAGATGGAGCTAAGGGGGGCAGAAACATGAATCAGGAAAAAGATCCGCAGATCTCTGCAACGGAGGAAAACACCTCCGCAGCTGAGACGGAAAATACAAAACAGGAAAATCCTGAGGCGGCATCCACCGAAGCCGCCGCGAAAGAAGTAGCTTCTGAAAAGGCGGAGACAAAAACTTCCGCGGAAGAAAAGAACGAGGCAGCTTCCAAAACAGAGAATAAAAAGGATAAAAAAGAAGAAAAGAAGAAACCTTCTTTCTTCCAGAGCGAAAAATTCAAGCACGGTTCTACGGCAACGGCATTCACCGCGATTTTCATTGCCGTCGTTGTGCTTGTGAATGTCCTTTTCAGCATTCTGAGCGACAAATACCCGTCCATCAACTTCGACGTGACAAAGAGCGGAACCAACTCGCTTTCTTCCGAATGTATCGAAGTGATTGACAAAGTGAAGATTCCGGTGGAAATCACCATCTGCGCTTCCAAGGAAGCATGCGAAAGCAACAACCTTAGTAGCTCGACTGCAGACTATGCGCAGGTCAGCCGCCTGTTCTCAAAAGCGGCAGAGCGCAATTCCAACATTACGCTTTCTTATGTTGACCTCGACAAGAACCCGTCATTCGCCGCTAACTATAAGTCCGACAATCTTCAGGAAGGCGACGTTGTCGTAAAGAGTGATAAGCGCTACCGCGTGCTTTCCGCGAGTGACCTGTTTGAAACTAGTTACAGCAACGGCACACAGACAACAACTTCAAGAGTAGACTCTTGCTTGGCTTCCGCCTTGAACACTGTAACCTCGGAAGATGTGCCGATTGCTTCGTTTGACACCGGCCACGGCGAGCAGATTGACGCCGAAGGATACAAGCACCTGCTTCAGAACAACAGTTTTGAAACAAAGGATTTCAATCTTCTGACAGAAGATATTCCGGAAAACACCCAGCTTCTTGTTCTTGGCTGCCCGGCCAACGACTTGACTGACGATGAAATGGATAAGATAGACAAATGGCTTCTTAACAAGTCTTTCAAGATGGACCGAGCTCTGCTTGTGACGACAACTGCCGGCGCAACAAGTCTTGATAATCTGAACAACCTGCTTAACGAGTGGGGCCTTTCCGCTGACACGAACGCAGCTGTTGAGGAACAGGACGACACGAAATATTATCAAAGCCCATTTAACATTTACACCGATGTTCAGAATTCTTTGGATTTGAGCGGAAAGAAAAGCAGCTACGATGACGTGTTTGCCACCAATATTGCACCGGTTACGATTAAGGCAAACAGTGTGGGCAACAAAACAACATATTCGCTGCTGAAAACAAGCGACCAGTCCGTTGTTGTAAAGGCCACTGACAACAACACGACCACAAAGTCGGAACCGGCCGCACAGAATGCAGCGGCGCTGTCTCGGCAGTCCATTCACATTGACCAGAAGGATTATTACGCAAATGTAATTCTTTGCGGCTCAACCACCATGTTCAGTTCGAGCCTGCTGAAAGCGGATGTGTTCGGGAACGCCTCATTCCTTGGCGATCTCTCCCGCTATGTAACCGGCACAACCGATTCCGCTTCCACCGTCTATACACAGTATCATGAGCTTTACACGAAGGATTTAGCCATCAGCTCCAAGACTATGATCGGCCTTGGCTATGGCGTGTTTACCCTCTTGATTCCGCTGATTATTATGATTACAGGCATTGTTGTCTACCGCAAGAGGAGGACGCTGTGACATGAAAAGCAGCACCAGAAATCTGATCATCGCCGGAGCCGCAGCTTTGGTGCTCGGCGGTGCGGTATTTGCGGTGAATAAGCTTGGCGGAACAGGGTCAAGCTCATCCGCTTCCGATTCCTCTGAGACCATCCAGCTGATTTCCAAAACAAGCAGCGACGTTGCCTCCATGACGGTGAAGAACAAAAAAGGCAGCTATACAATCATTCCTATGCCGACGGGTACCATCGGCTCCAGCTCCGCCGCGTCCACTTCCCTTAACTTTACGGTACAGGAGCTTTCGGGCTGTCCCATTAACATCGACAGGGCAAACGCCGTCGTGCAGAACGGAATTAGCCTCGGTGCGTTGAAGAATATCGGCAAGGTCAACAATTTGAGTGATTTTGGCCTCACAGACCCGCAGGCAACCGTTGAAGTGAAATACAAGGACGGTTCCGATTTCGGCTATAAAATCGGCAGCGCTACCGCCACAAACTCCGGTACCTACTATATGTGCGGTCTGAATTCGGACAATGTCTATGTGGTTGCGGTTGACGACGGTATTCTTGAGGCTGCCACATACTTCGTGAAAACAGACATGCTTTCCATTACACCGGATTCTTCCGACTCCACGTCGAAAGCAAATCCGCAAAATGTATTCCATAAAATTACGCTTACGGGCAAGAATTTCCCCACACCTGTGGTAATTCAGGAAATTGACGAGATGCCGACCATTGTTTCGCCAGCAAAGTATGAGGTTGACGCGCAGAATGTTACGGACCTGCTAGGCGTTCTAGGAAGCCTCACGGCGGATTCGGCGGTTGTAACGAAACCCGATGCCGCGGCGCTGAAACAGTACGGATTCGACAATCCAACCGTCAAGGCGGTTTACTCCGTCAACAAAGAAAATCATACGCTCATCATCGGCAATAAGAGCTCAAAAGGCTACTACGCGATGGTAGACAATATCAATGTCATCTATGAGGTTTCGGCGAGCGATGTAAGCGCGTTGACGGACACCGATCTGTTCAAACTGCGCAGCAAGCTCATTTTCGTGCCTAACATCAACACCGTGAAGAAAATTGAAATTACTTCTTCCGGCAAGACCGATGTTATCAACGTAAGCCGCACCGAAAACACCGAATCCTCTACGGAAGATAACAAGGTTTATAACTACAAAGTCACAGGCACAGACGGCAAAGAACTGGACTACGACAAGAACTACAAGAATGCCTACCAGACGCTTATCAGTCTCGTGATTTATGACCAGACAGATAAGATGCCGTCCGGTACGCCTGCAATTACCATAAAGTATTCGTTCTTTGACAAATCAACCACCAACACACTTGCGCTTTATGCAATTGATAACCGGCACTATACTGCCGTTCTTGACGGTACCGTGTACGGCCTCTGCACGAAGAACGATGTAGAGAATGTTCTGAATGCAATCGCAGATTTGGAGGCAGGCAAAACGGTTTCTGCTTCCTAAGTAAGCGAAAGCAAACGAACAAAGCGGGACTTCGGAAATTCCGAAGTCCCGCTTTTTCTATGCCCGAATTTGTATTGCAGCTTTCGCATAGGAAAGAACCGGAGAATCCGGGCGGCATCGAGTATGTGACAGCCTACCTGAAAGAATTGATTGCCGAAAATGAGCTTTGCCGCCGATACAGCCCAAACTACATCCGTGCCGTGCTGTTGCTTTACGGCAGAAAATACCGAATGGATTATCACGAGCTTGTAGTCAATCTTCCGGAAGTACTGGCTGAGGCAGAAAAGGGAATATAAACCTTCATGGAATGTTCATTGAATTTGTTGATTGTTGTTGGTATAATGTGGCTAGAAATATACAGAAAATAATACGGTGGTAAAAACGAAAGGAGCAAGGAACCATGGAGTTAAAGGGCAGTAAAACAGAAGCCAACCTGAGAGAGGCTTTTTCCGGCGAGTCTCAAGCGCGCACACGCTACACTTTCTTCGCTTCCCAAGCGAGAAAGCAGGGTTATGAGCAGATTGCCGCCATTTTCCAGGAGACCGCAGACAACGAAAAAGAACACGCAAAGCTGTGGTATAAGTACCTGAACGGCGGAGCCGTCGGCACCACGGAAGAAAACCTGAAGATTGCCGCAGACGGCGAACACTACGAGTGGAGCGACATGTATAAGCGCATGGCCGATACCGCCGAGGAAGAAGGATTCCTCGAAATTGCAAAGACAATGCGCCTTGTTGCTTCGGTTGAGAAGCGGCACGAGGAACGCTACCTCAAGCTGCTGAAAAACGTGCAAGACAACCTCGTTTTCCGTTGTGAAGAGACCACCGTATGGGTTTGCCGCAACTGTGGTTTTGTCTATGTGGGCAAAGAAGCTCCGGAAGTCTGCCCCACCTGCCGTCATCCGCAGGCATATTTTGAACGCAGAGCAGAAAATTACTGATTCCAATTCAAAAAACAAAAAGCAGGTGCTCCTTTGCAGAGCACCTGCTTTTTTACACAGCTTTTTTATCCCAGCCCAACAGCGGTAAGGCACCAGCAGATAAACGGCGCCAGCACCAATGCGGGCAGCTGGTTTGCAACCTTGATGTTTGTTATCTTCAGCAGATTGAGGCCGAGCGCGAGAATCGAAAGCGACCCGACACACGTAATGGCGTTAATCATCGGCGTGGTAAGCACGGGCTGAAGGACTCCGGCAAGAAGCACGAGCGCGCCCTGAAACACCAGCACAAACGCAGCCGAAAACAGGACCCCAATGCCGAGACTCACGGAGAGAATGGCGGCGGAAATCAAATCGAGCAGAGACTTCGTGAAAAGCATTTGGTTGTCGCCCTTGAGTCCGGCGTTCAAGCACCCGACAATCGTCATGGAGCCGACGCAGAACAGCAGGCTCGCCGTGACGAATCCCTGTGTTACGGAGACGGTTCCGTCCTGCTTCGCAAAGCGTTTCTCGAGGCGTTCACCGAGATTCGTAATCCACCCGTCGAGGTCGATCCACGTTCCGACGGCGGTGCCGAGAACAAGCGAAAGAATCATGGCAAGTGTATTGTTGTCGTTGAAAATCCCCTTAACGCCGATTGCAAGCGTGCACAGGCCGATGGCACACATAATAGCAGAAGTAAATTTTTCGGAAATTCCTTTTTTGAAAAGAAGTCCTACTATGCTGCCTGCGAGCACGGTGCAGACATTGACAATTACCCCGAGCATGACACACTTCCTTTTTCCGATTCAAGCTCCCGCATAGCCCAAATCCGGCGGGATATAACAATACCAGCCCAAGGGAGTTGTTCCCCGACTGGTATTTTCATTCTAGCAAAATTAGGCTTCTTCGGCGAAATATTCGTCAAGCATATCGCGCGCCGTGAGCGAATCGACCGGAACAAAGAGGTTTTCATCGTTTCCGCGGAACCTTTCGGTAATCTCGAGCGACTTATGGTATGCGTCCATGCTTGTTTTGCGCAGCGTGAATCCGTTTTTGCCCTCTTGGCAAAACGCAAAGCAGATGCGGTTCGCGGATTCATCTGCTCCGCAGAAGTACGCGCGCAGGGTCTTGATTCCGTCTTTTTGCTCCAGAACATCCGAAAGGCCGAGCTTTACAAGCTCCACGGCGTAATCGTCAAGACCGGACTCAAAAATCAGGATTTTCTCTTTCAGTTCGGCGGGCGACGCGACCACTCGCTTGGTAACGCCGGCAAGCTGAGGAAATTTTTCGCTTACATCAACGGGCTTGAATTCCTGCCCGCTTCCGGTCGGCGCCAAGTAAATCATAAAGCGGCGTTCACGATCATGGTATAGACAGGGATATTCAAATTGGGCCGAATAACCGCAGTGGGGGCATGTCCAATCAAAAAAGGTTTCGTCTAAAATATGGCTGCGCAGTTCCGGGTGCTCCTGCGCGCAGATGCCGGGCCACATCTCGGTCCGCACGGCCGTGCCGCAATTCGGGCAGCCTACGTCTTTGCTCATCTGTGTTGACATTCTTCCGGCCCACTCCCTGACAGACTGATTTCAAAAAACTGCTTGGACTGTGCTTCCGTTATTATATCATACCGACATAAAAAAAGGAATAGATGAAATAATACTGTTATTTGTGATGGGAATGCGATATAATAAACCAAGAACTGAGCCGTCTGGCAGGAGGGATTTTTCAATGGACTTTTGGAAAAACGCTACGCAATCCTTTACCAAGGCGGTCGATTACATTGTGGATAAGAACCGCAAAGCGGCCATAATGAACCGACTGAAAATTGTAATTAAAACAGAAAAAGACGCGCAAAATCATGCGTTTATTCAGCTTGGAAAATACTATTACCAGAATATGCGTGACCCGCAGAACGAGGAAACCGAAGAGTACTGCAAGGCGGTCGATAATGCAGGTGCACGCCTGAAACGCGCTTATGCAAAGCTCGACGAGCTTGCCGTTCCCACCAAGGAGCAGGATCCGGCGGAAAACGCCTGTGAAGACGAAGACTTGAGCGGCGGCTTTGAAGCGGATGAAGAACCCAAGCCGGACGCGGCACATCAGGAAATTGCCGACGATGACGAAGACTACCTTCGTCCGTTCAAGGTGGAGCCGAACGACGCCGATATCGTGGACGATGACAGCTCGGAAGAATCCGAGAGTATCGACGACGAACCGTAAACTTCAGCTGCGGGAAAACCGCAAAATAAAAACTAAGCAGGGCACGCCGCAGCGTGCCCTGTTTTTTGTTCTTTCAGCGCTGACGACCTTTTTGGGCGTGGAAATAGCATAACGCAAAACAACTAATTGTATAAAATAATTAAAATATAACAGATTGTTTCAGATGTGTCCGTGGAAGTTGGGGCTGAGTACAGCATCTCGAAGATTTCCTGCGCACGCTCGGTGAATTGAACAAGGCGGGAGCAAAGAATTTGCTCCCGCCTTTTCATTTTGTTATTCTTTTTGATTCCGAATAAAGTTCCAGCTGTCGCGGCACATGTCTTCAAGCGTGTATTTCGCTTCCCAGCCGAGTTCCGTTTTGGCACGCGTGCAATCCGCATAGCAGGTTGCGATGTCGCCCGGGCGGCGCGGCTTGATTTTGTAAGGAATCTTTACGCCGCTTGCGCGCTCGAATGCATGAACCACTTCGAGGACAGAACTGCCCTTCCCCGTGCCGAGGTTGAAGGCGCGGGCGCCGTCGAGGGAATCGAGCTTCTGCAGAGCCTTCACATGGCCCGCCGCAAGGTCGCACACATGGATGTAGTCGCGCACGCCGGTGCCGTCCGGTGTGGGGTAGTCGTTGCCGAAAACACCGAGCTCCGGCAGCTTGCCCACGGCGACCTTCATGATGTAAGGCATGAGGTTGTTCGGAATTCCGTTCGGGTTTTCACCGATGAGGCCGCTCGGGTGCGCGCCGATAGGGTTGAAGTAGCGCAGCAGCGCAACCTTCCAGGACTTGTCCGCAACGCAGGTGTCGCGGAGAATCTGCTCAATCATCAGCTTGGTGTAGCCGTACGGATTCGTGCAGGAAAGCGGCATATCTTCCGTAAACGGCGCCTTGTTGTTCATGCCGTAAACCGTCGCCGAGGAGCTGAACACAAGGCGGTGAACGCCGTATTTTTTCATCAGGCGCAGCAGGTTCAGCGTGCCGGTGATGTTGTTGTGGTAATACTCCAGCGGCTTCGCAACCGATTCTCCCACGGCTTTTAGGCCCGCGAAGTGAATTACGGCGTCGATTTTGTTTTCTTCAAAGATTTTCTCGAATTTATCGTAATCGAGCATATCGCACTCATAAACCGGAAATTCTTTGCCGGTAATGCGTGTAATCTGCCCCGCCACGCTCGGCGATGAGTTGGAGTAGTTGTCCATTACTACGATGTCATAGCCATTGTTCAGCAGCTCAACACAAGTGTGAGAGCCGATATATCCGGTTCCTCCGGTAATCAGAATATTCATTCGTTTAACCCCTTTCGTTCTAAAAAAACCGCGTTTCTCCCATCATACACTTTTCGATTTGCACATTCAAGCAGCCGAATGTAATTTCATGTGGACAAAGCGGTGAAATTATAGAATCTGAACACCGCCTGCGGCACACACCGAAAGCGGCAGGCAACTGCCGCGGCCAAAGACAGCTTCGATTTCCCGGGAAAATTCCTCAAAATACTCATTGGGCACATAGGCCTGTACCGTACCCGCAAAGCCGCCGCCGTGCAGACGCCATGCGCCGCCCCGCTTTGCAAGCAGACGGCTGCAGAGTGCGAGCGCCACGGGAATCCCCTGTTCCTTGGTACGGGAGGGGGGATAGGCATTCTGCAGGAACTCAAACGAGGAATGTCCGCTTTCCATTACGAGGCGCAGGAAGGTCGGGAACTCCCTTGTCCTGAGCGCCTCTGCCTCCCGCACAACGCGGCGGTTCTCCGCAAAGAAGTGCATCGCGCGCAGGGCGGCTCGGTCTCCCGCAGTAGCGCGAACCTCCGGCAGGCGGGAATAAAATTCCTCTTCGTCCACCTGCGAAAGGAGTGTTTTTCCGAAGCAGGCGGCAACCTTTTTCATTTCCGCCGGAATGGTGGCGTAATCCTGCGTCAGCCCGGAGTGGCTGCCCTTTGTGTCAATGATGCACAGGCGGTAGCCGCACGAGGAAAAATCGAACGGAATCTTTTCGGCGCGGGGGTTGTCCGCTTCGGAGAAGTCGAGCAGGACAAAGCCACCCACGGCGCTTGCGGCCTGATCCATCAGCCCGCAGGGCTTGCCGAAATACCGGTTTTCCGCATACTGTGCGAGCTGCGCCGTCTCAAGCGGCGTAAGAAAGCCGCCGCAGAACAGATGGTTCATTGCCGTGCCGAGCAAAACCTCAAACGCGGCGGAAGAAGAAAGGCCGGAGCCGGGAAGAACTTGGTTTTCGGTGCAGGCGCAGAAGCCCTCCGCGCGGAAACCTTTTGCGGCAAGTCCCGCGCACAGCCCGCGCACAAGCGCGGCAGAGGTTCCCTCCTCATCCGGTCTTGGGTTGGTGTCGTCCGCCTGCACGCAGTCCTCAGGGAAACCAACGGATTTCACGCGGATTTCCGTTCCGCCAGTCAACGAAACAACCGCCAGCGCGTCCAGGTTGATTCCCGCTGCGAGCACGCGCCCGCCTTGATGGTCGGTGTGGTTACCGCAAATCTCGGTGCGCCCCGGCGCACGGAATATCTTCACATCACGGTCCGCTCCGAACCGCGTTTCAAATTCCTCAATAAGACGCACAATGCGGCGGGACTCGTCTGCTGCCGCTTCTCGGCTGCACGAAAGAAGGGCGGTGATCCGTTCTACCCCTTCCCCGCCGAGGAACATTTTCTTTGCCTTTTCGGCCTGCATGCGTTCCAACCTCCCGGCAGTTGTTTCTTTCATTGTATCTCACCGAGCGGTTTCCGGCAACTTCTCTTTGCTTGAAAACGGGCAGATTAATTGCCCCTTGCCGGGTATATTCCTACGGGGCACGGGCAATTTAAATGGAAGAAAACGCGCATACTCGAAACAGCGGAGGGACTGCTATGGAAAATCACGATACATTCGGCAGTGCGAAGCTTCCGTCGGAGCAGCTGGAGCCGAATCTGAAATACATTCTGAACCTTTTCCAGGGGGACGATACCCTGCGCCATCGGTTTATTACCAACAAAGGCAAGCAGGAGCACAAGTTCTGCATTATCTATGCCGACGGCATGGTGAACAGCAAACTGATGAGCGACAATATCGTCCGCCCGCTGATGCAGTACAAGTTCCCCGAAAACTGCAATGACCTTGTGGGCACCGTGCAGGAAAGCGTGATTTCCGTCAACAGTGCGGAACGCACGCAGGATGTGGAGAAAATTGTGCAGGCCATTGTTTACGGCGACTCGGCACTGTTGTTGGACGGTTCCGCCGACGTGCTGATTCTGGACACAAAAGGCTGGTCAAAGCGGGCCATTGAGGAGCCGGAGTCCGAACGTGTGCTGCGCGGCCCGCGCGAAGGATTTAACGAAGCTCTGCTCGAAAATATTTCGATGATTCGCAGGAGGCTGCGTACCCCGGACTTAAAGCTGAATATGCTCACATTCGGCCGCAGGACGCGCACAAAGGCGTGCCTGTGCTACCTGGACAGCCTTGTGGATAAGCGTGTGCTGGAAGCCCTTAAAACCCGCCTTTCCAAAATTGATATTGACGGTACGCTCGACACGCAGTATCTCGCGGAGCTTGTCCGCGACAAGCCCTATGCGGGAATCGATACGGTCGGCTCGACGGAGCGCCCCGACGTAGCCGTCGCGAAAATGCTCGAAGGCAGAATCGTTCTAATTCTCGACGGCTCTCCGCAGGTCATGACGGTGCCGTATCTCCTTATCGAAGCATTCCAAAGCGACGAAGACTATTATTTGAGCTACTTGTTCGCGAGCATCGGCCGTATTCTGCGCATCTTTGCGTTCTATGTTTCCATCTCTCTGCCGTCACTCTATATTGCTGCTGTTACTTACCACCCGGAGATTTTACCCTTCCCACTTCTTGTCAGCATCGCGCAGGCCCGTCAGGGTGTGCCGTTTCCTACCATACTTGAACTGGTGCTGATGCTTTTTGTCTTTGAGATGCTGCGGGAATCGGGCGGGCGAATGCCCGGCAATATGGGCCAGACGCTCAGCATCGTGGGCGCCCTCGTCATCGGGCAGGCGGCCGTTGAAGCGAAGATCGTCAGCGCGCCGATTATCATTGTTGTCGCAACAACCGGGATCACCGGCCTTATGAACCAGAAAATCAAGGGATTCGATATTGCAGCCCGCTTTTTGATGTTGGCGACGACGTCTGTACTGGGGCTTTACGGGTTCCTGTTTGCGAACATTGCTCTGCTTGCTCTGCTTTACCAGACGGATTCCTTCGGCGTGCCCATTCTGGGAAGGATGCGCATGACGAAGCTGCAGGGCTACAAGGACACCTATATCCGCGCGCCTTGGTGGCTGATGCTGAAGAGGCCGAAGGAGCTTTCGAAGAATGTGACGCGTCAGAAACGGAGCGGTGCTGCAAAATGAAACGTGCGATTCGATGGACGGCTCTTGCGCTTGTTGTCGCCTCGCTTGCGACGATGACCGGCTGCCGGAATTACCAGGAAGTTGAGAACCAGGACATTGTAGTCGGTCTGGCAATCGACAAGGGGCAGCAGGGCTACCGCTACCACATGACGTTTGAAGTCATCGATGCCGTCGCCGGACAGAGCGACCAGATCAAAAGCAAGGTGCTGGAGGCCGACGGCAACACAATTGCAGACACAACAGACAATGCAACAAAATATGCAGACAAAAACCTCTTTTTCAGTGACTGCAAGATTGCGATTTTCAGTAAGGAAATTGCGAAAGAAGGGCTTTTGCAAGTTCTCGATTGGTTTAACCGAGACACGAAACCGCGTTTGGCCATACAGATGTATGTTTCCAATGAAAAAACCGCCGGCGAATTATTGAAACTGGGCCAAGGAGGCGGCCAGCAGGGAGGCGGCCAGCAGGGAGGCGGCCAGCAGGGAGGCGGCCAGCAGGGCGGCGGTCAAGGAGGCGGCCAGCAGGGAGGCGGCGAGGGCGTAGTCATCTCTTTGCAGGTTGCCAGTGTCATGGAGTCGGTCTCGACGGGCGGAAAAAGCAAGCAAATGCATCTTTATGACGTGGACAACATCCTCCTCGGGGAAGGACAAGACCTTACCCTGCCCTGCCTGCAGAAAAGCAACCAGCAGATTCAGCCGGTTGAAGTAAAAGGTACGGCGGTTTTCAACGGAGATAAATACGCAGGCTATCTGGATGATGAAAAGACGCAGCATTTCCTTCTTCTCAATAAAATCGAGGACAGCGTCTTGCTGCTCGGCGAAAAACCGTCGCAAAAGGACATTACTCTGCAGATTATGCGAAATGAAGTGTCGGTCGATCCCGAGATTCAGGGCGACAAGATCAGCATGAAGGTGAAGGTCAAAATGCAGTGTTCGTTTGACGAAGAAAACAGCTCGCGGAATTTCCTGCTGGAAAATGGCATCGAGAAAGTGGAAGAGCTTGCAAACAAAGCCGTTAAGGAAGACATCGGCGGGATGATTAAACAGGTGCAGAAGGAGTTCGGCTGCGACATTTTCGGCTTCGGGCGGAGAATCTATCAAGAGAACCCGCAGCAATGGAAGAAACTGAAACCGTCTTGGCACCAGAAATTCCGCACGGTGGCTGTGGAGATTGAACCGAACGTGTCCATCGTGAACACCGGATTTGCAAAACCGAAAGGGACGAAATAAATGCTGCACAATATTTATTCTGTTGCACTCATCGCGTATTTTGTAATTTCAGACCTTCTGCCTCATTTGAGGGACCCGGATAATGACAACCACCTTAAATGGATTGCGATTCCGGCTTACACGGCCGCCCTTGTAATCGATCTGCTGGTTGGGTTTGGAGTTCAAATTGACATGGACCCGGTAATTATGTCGTTTTTTGATTCTTTGCTGAAAGGAAAAGGATAGGAGGAGAGGCGATGAACAGAAACGTACCGGCAAGAAAAATATGGCCCGCCATAGCCCTCTGCATCATTGAGCGAAATATTTTGCTGGGAGCCAACACCGACGCAAGACAGGATTCTTGGATCTGCATGGCCATCGCCACGGTGGCAGGCCTCCTTTTTGCTTGGCTTTTCAGCGCCGTCCTACGCCTTCACCCCGGCAAAAATATGTTCGATATTTTTGTGGAGGAGTTCGGGAACATCGGCGGAAAGATTGTCTGTGTTCTTTATACCGCCTACGCCTCCTATCTTGGCGCGCGCGTCTTTTCCATCTGCAACAACTTCATCCGCATTGTGAACCTAGACGAAACGCCTACTGCGGCCATCATACTGTTTTCGGCTCCACTGGTTGCCGGTGTTGTGAAATGCGGCCTAAGAAACATGGCTGATTGTTCAAAGCCCCTTTTTCTTCTGCTTCTCATTATGACCGGAATTACCATTCTGCTCGGCCTGAATTTCATGGATTTCGGAAATATCCAGCCAATCCTTGAAACCAAACCGGATGTGCTCATGTCCACCTCGTTCGAATACCTCTTACTCGCGTTCGGAGAAACCGTGCTGTGCATGTCGTTCTTCAGCGAAGTGGACAAGAGAGAAAACCCGTTTCACATGTTCGCCCAGGCCATTCTGGTAGGTGGAGGGTTCCTCACAGCCGTCATTCTACGGAATATTCTGCTGGTCGGCGCATCGACGGCCGACCTGTTCCTCTTTACCTCTTTTGACGCGGTTGGCATTATTTCTCTGGGAGACTTCGTCACACGCATCTCGGTCATTGTCGGCGTGGAAATGACTCTGACCAGCATTGCCAAAATCGGTCTGTGCACCTACTCAGGTGCGCTGGGGCTTGCAAAAGCCCTCGATATTAAGCATGCCCTTCACCTCGCGGCACCTCTGTGCGCACTGATGTCGGCACTGAGCTTCACGCTTTACCACAACGTCCTCACAGAGTTCGAGTTTGAAAGATACCTTGTCCTCATCAGCGTCCCGTTCCAAATCATCTTGCCGCTCGCCGTCCTGATTACCGGAAAGATTAAGCAAAAAAGCAAAAAGAAAAAGACGGCAGCCAAAAAGGCCGCCGCCGTGCGAGTCCCCGCTCCGGAGGAGTAATTTTCAATTTCAGTGGTTCGCGTCCTTGTAGATGCGGTAGCAGTCCTCGCCGTCCAGCTTAAGGAACTGCCCGATGGTGCGCGTGCCGTGGAACACGCAGCGGTCTGCAAGGCCGCGGAGTTCTTCTTCGCTCTGGATGCCGACGCCAAGCTCCGAGAGGCACACCGGCATGCCGATGGAACGGAAGTAATCCACCGTTTTTTCAATGCCGCGCAAAGCCTTTTCCTCGGTGCTGCCTTCGGTGATCTGCCAGACACCCTCGGCAAACGAAGCGAAGCGTTCCGGGTTGTGCGGCATGCAGTATTTCGCCCAAGAACCCCAAACGGAGGTAAGGCTAGCGCCGTGGGCGACGTTGAAGGTTGCGCTCAGTTCATGGCCGAGCTGGTGCGTCGCAAAGTCTTTGATGCCGCCGAGACCGGTCAGGTTGTTGTGCGAAAGGCTTCCCGCCCACATCAGTTCGCTCATGGCGTCATAATTGTGCGGGTCGCCGACGGCGATTTTGCCGTTGCGAATCACCGTGCGCAGAAGCGCGACGGCAATCGCGTCGGTCAGCTCGTTGCCGACAACCGGCGAGAAATAGCGCTCCATGGTGTGCATCATTATATCCGCCACGCCGCACGCGACCTGATAAACCGGAAGGGTCAGCGTGAGCTCCGGGTTCATAATCGCGAATTTCGGGCGGTTCCACTGAGTGCTAAGGCCGCGCTTCTGGTGAATAGTGTCGTTTGTCAGCACGGCGGAATCGCTCATTTCGCTGCCTGCGGCCGGAATGGTGAGGATGACGCCGACGGGCAGGCTCTTTGTGACCGGAACCTTCTGTGACCAGAAATCCCAGATCGGCGTGCCGGGGTTTGCTGCGCCGATGGCGATGCCTTTTGCCGTGTCAATGACACTTCCCCCGCCTACCGCGAGGATGAAGTCAATGCCGTTTTTGAGGACAATCTCCACTCCCTTTTCCGCAAGGGAGAGACGCGGGTTTGGCTGAACGCCGCTGAGACTTTCAAACGGGATTCCGGCGGCAGTCAAATCCTGCCGGATTCTTCCGAGCAGGCCGCTTTTTTCGGCACTGTGCCCGCCGGAAACGAGGAGCACCTTCGTGCCTCCGTGTTTCTTAACGAGCTCCGCCGCCTGCCGTTCCGTGCCGCGGCCAAAGACAACTTCCGTTGGAATATGGAATGTAAAATCTTTCAAGACGGATTACTCCTTTCAGACAGGTGTAACGCCTGCCTTTTCTTAAATTCGGAATCTCTGTGAGCCATTGCGTTTATTTTACCCTAACGGGAGACTCCCGAAACTCTCCCGCCGAACCGGGCTTTTAAATTTCCGCTGAGCTGAACATCCGGCGTTAAAAGCGGGAGTTTCTATAAACTCTCCCGCCAAACAAGGCTTTCAAGTTCTCGCCGAGCTAAACGGCGGGGCGAAGGCCGCGGCGACACGCCGCGCGGGGCGAAGGATGCAGCGACACGCCGCTGCTAGACGTTAAAGCGGAACAGAACGACATCGCCGTCGTTCATTACATAGTCTTTGCCCTCGGAGCGGACAAGGCCTTTCTCTTTTGCGGCGGCCATGGAACCGCATTTTACGAGGTCGTCAAACGCAACAACTTCGGCACGAATGAACCCACGCTCAAAGTCGGAGTGGATTTTTCCGGCGGCCTGCGGAGCCTTCGTGCCTTTTTTGATGGTCCATGCACGGACTTCCTGCTCGCCTGCGGTGAGGAAGCTGATGAGTCCGAGCAAGCTGTAACAGGCGCGGATGAGGCGGTCAAGGCCGGATTCCTCAAGACCCATGTCCGCGAGGAACATTTTCTTTTCCTCGTAGCTCATGTCGGCAATCTCGGCTTCGGTCTCGGCGCAGATGGGCAGCACGCCCGCACCCTCCGACGCCGCAATTTCCTTTACAACATTGAAGTTTGCGTTGTTCTCGATTCCGCCGCGGAAATCATCTTCGCTCATGTTTGCGGCGTAGATAATCGGCTTCGCGCTCAGAAGCGAAACAGAAGCGAGGAGCTTCGCTTCGTCCTCGGTGCATTCCACCGTGCGGGCGGATTTTCCGGCATCGAGCACTGCCTTCACGCGCTTAAAGAAATCAAGCTCTGCCTGATATTTCTTGTCCGCCTTGAGCATTTTCTGCGTCTTTTCGATGCGGCGGTCAAGAACCTCCATATCGGAGAGAATCAGCTCGAGGTTGATGGTCTCAATATCGCGCTTCGGGTCGATGGAACCGTCCACGTGAACAATGTCGTTGTTTTGAAAGCAGCGAACCACATGAACAATGGCGTCGCACTCGCGGATGTTCGCGAGGAATTTGTTGCCGAGTCCTTCGCCCTTTGAAGCACCGCGCACAAGGCCGGCGATGTCCACGAACTCAATGGTTGCGGGCGTATATTTCTGCGGATGGTACAGGTCGGCGAGCCAGTCAAGACGCTTATCCGGCACGGCAACGGTGCCAATGTTCGGCTCAATGGTGCAGAACGGATAGTTTGCCGCCTGTGCCCCTGCGTTTGTAATTGCGTTAAACAGCGTGCTTTTTCCTACGTTGGGCAGTCCTACGATCCCGAGTTTCATATCTAAAGTCCCTCTTTATTTTTCATTTGGTTTCCAATGCATCCATTATAGCGGAAATCCCCCTCTGCCGCAAGGTCACAGCGAACCGGAACCTCCCCGCGAATCCCTTGGTAAGTGTTTCAGATTAAGAAGCAAACGCAGGATACTCTCCAGTACAAAAGCGTACCCGCCACGGGCGTAAAAGAAAGTTTTCCACCGTTTTTGAAAAATCGGTGGAAAAAGATTCGCCCGCGCATGGCGGGCGGAAAACGATTGTTCCGATTTATTCCCGATTCCTTTTCGCAAAGGTTTCTAATGCAGCCATAAACCCTTAATTCCTGGTTTTCAACTTTTTCACACAGGGTTGTTGAAAAAAGAACCGCCCGCGCATGGCGGGCGGAATTATGCGAACGTTTCGGTTTGCGCAGCGTTGGGGCGAAACAGGTTATGCCTGCTTCATCGTCAGCGAAATGCGCTGCTTCTTCACGTCAACCGAAAGAACGCGAACCTTTACGATGTCGCCGACCTTCACCACATCGGACGCGCGCTTGACAAAACGGTCACCGAGCTGCGAGATGTGCACAAGGCCGTCCTCATGCACGCCGATGTCAACGAACGCGCCGAAATCGACGACATTCCGCACCGTGCCGGTCAGCTCCATGCCGGGCTTCAGGTCCTCGATTTTCAGCACATCGGTGCGGAGAACCGGCTTCGGCAGCTCGTCGCGCGGGTCGCGCCCCGGGCGGAGAAGCTCCGAGATGATGTCTGTCAGCGTCGGCACGCCGATTCCCAAGGTTTCGGCAACCTTTTCCACGCCGCCGAGCTGTTCCACTTTTTCGTTCAAGGCGGAGAGGTTGCCGCCCGCAATGTCGTCCGCACCGAAGCCGCACAGCTTCAGCAGAGCGCGCGCCGCGTCGTAGCTTTCGGGGTGAACAGCAGTGTGGTCGAGAATGTCGGCACTTTCGGGCACGCGGAGGAATCCCGCGCACTGCTCAAACGCCTTCGGGCCGAGCTTCGGCACTTTCAAAAGCTCCATGCGGCTGTGGAACGCGCCGTTCTCCTCGCGGTACTTCACAATGTTTTTGGAGACAGTCGGCGTAATTCCCGCCACCTTTTCCAGAAGCGACGGCGAAGCCGTGTTCAAATCCACGCCGACGGTGTTCACGCAGTCCTCCACCACGCCGCCGAGGGCTTCTTCAAGCTGCTTCTTTGGCATATCGTGCTGATACTGCCCCACGCCGATGGCCTGCGGGTCGATTTTCACCAGTTCGGCGAGCGGGTCCTGAAGTCTACGCGCAATCGAAACGGCGCTGCGGAGCGTTACGTCGAAGTCGGGGAATTCCTGCGCCGCGAGCTTGCTTGCCGAGTAAACCGATGCGCCCGCTTCGCTCACAATGACGTAGGAAACGCCCGCGTCAATCTCACGAATTACCTTTGCGACAAACTGCTCCGTTTCGCGCGAAGCCGTGCCGTTGCCGATGGCGATGACGGTTACGCCGTGCTTTTTGATGAGGCGCTTTACGATTTCTTCCGACTCACGCACTTTCGCCTCGGAGTGCGTCGGGTAAATGACATTTGTGTCCAGCACGCGGCCCGTCGGATCCACTACGGCGACCTTGCAGCCGGTGCGGTAACCCGGGTCGAGCCCCATCACAACATGGCCTTTAATCGGCGGCTGCATGAGCAGGTTGTGGAGGTTGACGGAAAAAACCTTAATGGCGGCTTCATTTGCCCGTTCGGTGAGCGAATTGCGCAGCTCGCGCTCAATGGCCGGGAAAATCAGACGGTCATAGGCGTCTTCACAGGCCTGCCGCACCGCGTCCGTGCATGGCGAGGGCTCCGGCTTCAGCATTTCGGAAAGGACAATGTTCATGCCCTTCGTGCGGTCAAAATCAATCGAGACCTTGAGGAAACCTTCCCTTTCACCGCGGTTGACGGCAAGCACACGGTGCCCCGCGATTTTTGTAAGCGGTTCCTTAAAATCATAATACGGCGCATAGACGGAATCTTCGTCCGGATTCGCCGCTTTTGAGACAAGCACGCCATGCGCCCCGGCGACAACGCGCAGGCGTTTGCGGATGGAGGCATTGTCCGAAGCGATTTCGGCGATGATGTCAAGTGCACCCGCAAGCGCGTCCTCCGGCGTCTCTACGCCCTTTTCGGGGTTGACGTATGCCTCTGCGAGCACAAGCGGTTCGGGCGAATCCTTTTCCTGCGCAAGGATGGCGTCGGCGAGCGGGCCGAGTCCCTTTTCCTTTGCAACGGAAGCGCGCGTTTTGCGCTTCGGGCGGAACGGGCGGTAAATATCCTCAATCTCCGCAAGCGTGGCGACTTTTTCCAAAGCGGCGGAAATCTCGTCCGTCATGGCACCCGCTTCGGTGATGGCGTTTGCGACTTCCTCGCGGCGCTTTTCGAGCGAGCGCAGATATTCCAGGCGCTCC